>CAYGZJ010000072.1:0-4673 GCA_964354335.1 uncultured Planctomycetales bacterium
CGCCGGTATTTCCGTCGGTCCGGACGGAGCGACCCACCAGGCGCTGGAAGACATTACCCTGATGCGGGTACTTCCGAACATGCAGATTATTGTTCCTTGCGACGGGCCGCAGACCCGCGATGCAGTGCTTGCGGCAGCAGCCCAGAAAGGCCCGTTTTATATACGCCTGGGAAGGGCCAAGGTACCGACGATCGAGAATAAGGGCGCGTTTATATTCGGTAAAGCACAGACCCTGACCGAAGGCAATGATGTCGCTATTATCGCCTGCGGGATCATGGTTTGCGAGGCGCTTGCCGCAGTAAAAAATCTCGCCGCTAAAGGAATAAAGGCGCGGCTGATCAATATCCACACCATCCGTCCGCTGGATACGGAAGTGATCATACGCTGCGCCAAAGAGACCCGCGGTATTCTTGTCTGCGAAGAGCACTCAGTTATCGGAGGACTTGCCTCCAGTGTACAGGAAGTGGTTGCGGAGCATTGTCCTGCCAAGGTGCTTTGCCTTGGCGTCAAAAACAGATTTGGTCAGTCAGGAGAGCCTGCCGAGCTTCTCAAAGAATATAATCTTACCAGTTCCGATATAGAGAAAGCAGCGTTACAACTTGCTTCCTAAGGCGTAAATACCTTGGTCTTAAAGTCCTATTCCAAGCTCAATCTTCTTTTATCCGTCCGGAATAAGCGCCGGGATAATTTCCATAGCATCCAGACTCTTTTTGAGCGCATTGATCTTTTTGACCGCATCAGCCTTGCTAAGCGTGAAGACGGATTGATCAGCGTGCGTTGTGATCATCCGGCAGTGCCTGTTGATGAAACTAACCTTTGTTACCGCAGCGCTAAATTATTGCAGGATTTCGCTAAGGTAAAGAAGGGGGTAACCATTACTCTGGATAAGCGCGTTCCGGTCGGCGCAGGACTGGGAGGCGGTTCGGGTAACGCTGCGACAGTGCTTTTAGGTCTGAACAAGCTTTGGAAACTGGGTCTTTCCCGCGGCAGGCTTGCTTCTTTGGCCGCTAAAGTCGGAAGCG
Source organism: uncultured Planctomycetales bacterium (assembly GCA_964354335.1). Classification (GTDB taxonomy): domain Bacteria; phylum Omnitrophota; class Gorgyraeia; order Gygaellales; family Profunditerraquicolaceae; genus JAPLLR01. The sequence goes on from CAYGZJ010000072.1 coordinate 1,023, forward strand.
ACGTCCCGTTTTTTATCTATGATTGTTCTTTTGCTCTAGGCCTCGGACGCGGAGAAAGGATCAAGCTGCTTCCCGGCCTTGCTGATGTCCGTCTTTGGCATATCTTGGTTGTTCCTGATATCAAGGTTTCCACCCCGCTTATTTACCAAAAATGGGATGAATTTTGTGGGTTGACAGCCCCTGTTAATGATGTTAAAATATTAATCTCAGTTTTGGGCAGTAAAAACCTTTCCGAAATAGATAAATACTTGTTTAATAGCCTTGAGCCGGTGACCAAGAGGCTGTATCCTGAAGTTAAGCAGGTTGAAAAAGCGCTGAAGATGCTTAAGTTACGATCAATCTTGATGTCGGGAAGCGGTCCGGCAGTATTTGGGATCGTGTCTTCACGAAGAAAGGCCCTGGAGCTTAGCGGGAAGCTGGTTAAGCAGCATAGTTCCTGGCGGGTTTTTGTTACGCGGACAGCGTGATAATCCGCTAGATGAGCCAATTTTGGTCTGTCTTGCGTAAGTCAGGATAGGCAGGAGGATTAAGGCATGGAGATTACCGAGACCAGGGTCATCTTGAAGGATTCGCCGGATAAAAAACTAAAGGCTTATGTCACCGTCACTTTTGACAGTGCCTTTGTGGTCAGAAACATAAAAGTGATTGAGGGGACCAGCGGATTGTTTATCGCCATGCCTTCGCGCAAAGTGAAGCAGTCCTGCCCGAAATGTAACTTTAAGAATGAAGTGCGCAGTAAATACTGTAATCAGTGCGCCGCGCAGCTGCCGGTTGTATCCCGTCCGGTTGTTGGGGATGCGGTTAGCGGCGCTCAGCTAGAGCATAAAGATATCGCCCATCCTATCACGCAGCCCTTCAGGGAATATCTGCAGAAAAGGATCCTGGAAGCCTACGAACAGGAAAAGGCAAAAGGCCCGACTGCTTTCACCGGGCATCATGAGGACCTTGATTAAGCGGCATCCGGTATCCATGTAATATCTGCCCGGTAGTGTCCCGACGCTCTCCCGACGAGACGTCGGGTTCGGTCGGGATCCCGATTGAGCGTAAGCGAACATCGGGATAATGGTAGCGCGCAAACCAAAGATTCGAACTTAATATCTGCCCGGTAGTGTAATGGTAGCACATCAGAATTTGGGTCTGAGCGTCAAGGTTCGAATCCTTGCCGGGCAACTAAATTTACCCACTGTTTAAGCGTAGGTAAATTTGCATCGAATCCTGGCGAGACGAATTTACGAAAATTTGTGAAACAAATTTGAGGGAATTCGGCCGCCGGTTTGGATTCGATGCTTCGTAACTAAAGAAAAATTTTCAAGCGCTTACGCGAGGGATAATACCTTGGTAATTCGGCCGCCGTTTAGGATTCGATGCTTCGTAACTAAAGAGAAATTTTCGAAGCGCTATGCTGTCGGGATTCTCTAGAAGAAGGTCAATCTTTATAAACAGGAGAACACAAGTGAATAAAAACCTGGCAGTCATAATTTTGGCCGCGGGCAAAAGTACGCGGATGAAATCAGAGATCCCTAAGGTCCTGCATCCGTTATGCGGCAGGCCGATGCTGGGGTATGTTTTAGATCTAGTGGCCAGCCTTAAACCAAAAAGATCCGTTGCCGTGCTTGGTTTTAAACAGGAACAGGTGCGCAGGCATCTACCTGCTGGTATGAAAGCGGTGGTGCAGAAAAAACTTCTTGGGACCGCCGATGCGGTAAAGACAGCATTGAGGCAACTGCGGGGCTTTAACGGTACAATCCTCATTCTCTACGCAGATAATCCTCTCCTAAAGAAGGAAACGATTGATAAATTATTAAAATATCATAACGAAAATAATGTGGATGCTACCCTGCTTACCGCTTCGCTTGAAAAGCCTGCCGGTTACGGTAGGATCCTGAGGGATAAATATTCCAGCATAAGGGGTATTGTAGAGGATAAAGATGCGGATGCCTTTGAAAAAGATATCAAAGAGATCAATACCGGCATCATCTGTTTTAATCTGCGCAGTCTCTCTTCGGCCCTTCCCTTGGTCAAGCCTAATAATCTCAAGAAAGAATACTATCTTACAGATGTCATCAGCATTCTTTACAAAAAGGGTCTTTTGGTTGATGGGGTTAAGATCTCTGATATCAATGAGGCCCTGGGGGTCAATTCCCGCGCGGAATTAGCCAAGGCCAATTCTATTATGCAGGGGCGTATTAACGAAACATTGATGAAGAAGGGGATCTCTATTGTCGATCCCGGTTCAACTTTTATCTCCTACGGAGTAAAAATAGGGCAGGATACCGTGATTTATCCCTTTACAGTCATAGAAAAAGATGTTACTATTGGAAAACACTGTGCGGTCGGCCCGTTCGCCCATTTGAGGGAGGGAACGCGCCTTGCGGATGATGTTTTAATAGGGAATTTCATCGAAATCACCCGCTCGTCCATCGGCCCAAAAACCATCGCAAAGCATTTCTCCTATATCGGTGATACTCACGTAGGAAAGCTTGCCAATATCGGAGCCGGAACCGTTACTGCTAATTTCGACGGAAAGAATAAGCACAGGACAAAGATCTCTGACGGTGCGCTCATCGGTTCGGATACGGTCCTGGTGTCTCCCGTTACCGTAGGCAAAAATGCCACTACCGGGGCAGGAAGCGTTGTAACGAAAAACGTTTCCGCCAAAACCACGGTTGCCGGGGTACCTGCCAGGTTATTGAAGAAAAAACTTTAACGCGAGGATAATATGGACAAATTAGCTATTTTAAGCGGTAACGCGCATCCGGAATTGGCCCAGGCTATTTGCAAGTGTCTTAAGGTGAAATTGTCAGACGTGTTTGTGGGGAGGTTCAGTGAAGGCGAGATCCGCGTCAAGATAAACGAGAATGTGCGCGGCAAGGATGTGTTCGTGGTGCAGCCGACATGCCCTCCGTCAAACGATACGCTGATGGAGCTCTTGATCATGATCGATGCGCTTAAGCGCGCCTCAGCCAACCGCATTACCGCAGTGATGCCGTATTTTGGCTATGCCCGTCAGGATAGGAAAGACCAGCCGCGAGTTCCTATCACCGCGAAACTTGTGGCGAATCTTCTGACTGTCGCCGGGGCAAATCGTATTTTAACCATGGATTTGCACGCAGGCCAGATACAGGGATTCTTTGATATACCGGTGGATCATCTTTTCTCGGTAAATGTCTTTATCGAATATTTCAATAAAATGAAGATTACGGATGTGGTCGTGGTTTCTCCCGACGTCGGAGGGATCAAGATGGCGCGTGCCTATGCCAAGCGCCTCGGCGCAAGCCTTGCCATTATCGATAAACGCCGCGAGTCACCCGAAAAGACCGAGGCGATGCATATTCTAGGTCTGGTATCCGGCAAGAACGCGATCATCGTTGATGACCTGGTAGCTACCGGAAGCTCGCTTATCGAAGCAGCCGAGACATTGAAAAAGGCAAACGCGAAAAGCATAATTGCCGCGATAACCCACGGGGTATTATCCGGTCCTGCGATAGAGCGGGTGGATCAATGCAAGGCCCTGGAGAAACTGCTCATTACTGACAGTATACCGCTGGATAATAATAAGAAGCACCCCAAGATCGAAGTCCTTTCGGTGGCGGAACTTTTGTGCGAGGCGATAAAAAGGATTCATAACGAAGAGTCAATCAGCTGTTTATT
>CAYGZJ010000072.1:4773-6120 GCA_964354335.1 uncultured Planctomycetales bacterium
TTTTTGGATGCAGAAGAGAGGCAGGAAATCGGGCGGGGCAAGGTAAAGGATCTGCGTGACCAGGGATTTGTCCCGGCAGTGGTCTACGCCCAAGGCAAAGAATCAACTCCGATTAAAATTTCTCACCGGCAGCTGGTGCAGCTGATACACCAGCACCGCATCGAAAGCGCGGTGATTAATTTACGGGTAAAGGACGATAAGAAGAAGGCGCGGCCGTGCCTGATCAAGGAGATCCAGTATGAGCCGGTGCACGGAGAAGTCGTGCATGTGGATTTCAACGAGATCTCGCTTACCAAGGCGATCAAGATCAATGTCCCTGTTGTCACCATCGGGGATTCCGTGGGCGTTAAGCAGGAAGGCGGTTCCCTGGAGCATATACTCTGGGAGATCGAAGTGGAATGTCTTCCCACCAATATTCCCAAAAATATCGAAGTTGATGTCACGCAGTTAAAGATCGGCGACTCCATTCATGTAAAAGATATCCTGCCGCCCGAAGGGGTAAAGATCCTTAATGACCCGGGGGCGATCATCGTTTCTGTTGCTGAGCCGATGAAGGAAGAGGTAGTAGCCGAGCCGGTTGAGGGCGAAGAGAAGCAGGAGCCGGAAGTAATCAAGGAAAAGAAGGAAGTCCCGGCTGAAGGCGAAGCAGCTGAAGGCAAGGAAGAGAAGAAAGAGAAAAAGTAGAGCTAAATTCAAAATCTAAAGCTTAAAGTAAAAAATTCAAAACAAATTTAAAGTTTTAAAATTTAAATTTCAAAATTTGGACTTGTTTTGAATTTTAAACTTTGAATTTTAAACTTTATTGGTATCCATTAGATGAGGTTAATAGTCGGATTAGGCAACCCAGGCGATCAGTATACGGATTCACGGCATAATATCGGCTTCGCTGTAGTCGAGGCTTTCAGCAAAGAACACGACGGTTCTTTTAAAAGAGACAGAGGTACGTTTTCCCTTACTGCCAAAGTATCCGCCGCAGGCGAAGATATTATTCTGGCCAGGCCGGTTACTTTTATGAATCTGTCAGGGACCGCGGTAAAGGCGCTGCTAAAGAAATACAGGATAGCGCCGGACAATCTTCTGGTTGTCTGCGACGACCTGGATCTTGCATTCGGCAGATTGCGTATCAGGCCGGGAGGTTCTTCTGCCGGACACCGCGGTATCGATTCAATCATCGATCATTTACACCGCAATGATTTTTCAAGGCTGCGCATCGGCATAGGCAGGCCACCGGAACATATGGAGGCAAGTGACTTTGTTCTTACTCGTTTTAGCCGGAGGGAAAAACAGGAAATTGCCGAAGCCATAAACAGGGCGTGTGCCTGTTGCGAGTCCTGGATCACCCAAGAT
>CAYGZJ010000073.1:0-6048 GCA_964354335.1 uncultured Planctomycetales bacterium
ACCTCGGGCTGGGTGAAAACAGTGCTCGTATTTGGACCCTGGGCTGATGCTCCGTGGGCGGTAAAATCAAATGTTCCAACCTGATAAGGAAACTTTTCTCCGTCAGCCAGGAAATATATCGCTGCCCAACTGATATGGTGTTCGGTGGTGTTAGGATGAGGAATCTCTTTACCGACTGTTACGGTGATCTTGACCGGCACTCCCTTTTGTATGGTTTCAGGCGCGTCAATCGCCGGTACGTGTTTTTCCGTTTTCCAATCTGCGCCCTGCATTAATTCTTTTAACTCTGCCATGCTACCTCCTGTTATGCGTATGGGCGCAGCAAAACAGCCGCGCCCATACTTCAAAACTTAAACCTATTTCTTCTTTTTCTTCGCCTTCTTTTTCGGCTTCTTTGCTGCGCAACCGCATCTACCACAAGCCATAGCTACCTCCCTATATAAAGGTTAATGTTATATATTATAGCTCATTTATCACAAAGAGTCTATTTCAATATATCCGCTAAATCCTTTTCCGGGGTAGTGATAAGCTTCAGGTCAAAATTATCCTGCAGCACCTTGAACACATTCGGGCTGATAAACGCCGGAGGCGTTGGCCCGACACGAATACCCTTAATACCTAAATACAGAAGGGTTAAAAGTATAGCCACTGCCTTCTGCTCAAACCAGGAGAGTACTAAAGTAAGCGGCAAATCATTTACCCCGCAGTTAAACACTTTCGATAAAGCAAGCGCTACTTGAATCGCAGAATAAGCATTATTGCACTGTCCGATATCGATTAGGCGCGGAACCCCTTCGATCTCTCCGAAATCAAGCTTGTTAAAGCGGTATTTTCCACAGGCAAGCGTAAAGATTACGCAATCCTTAGGCACCCGCTCGGCAAATTCAGAGTAATAGTTCCTTCCCGGTTTTGCGCCGTCGCATCCGCCAATCAGAAAGAAACGCTTGATCTTTCCGGCCTTAACCAATCCGACTATCTTATCCGCTAGTCCTAAGATCGCCGTGTGATGAAAACCGGTGAGGATCTTTTTACCAGGCGCTTCGGGTAATGGCGCAAGAGACTTTGCCTTTGCGATTAACTCTTTGAAATCCCTGTTTTTCAGGTGCTTTGCCCCCGGGACACCGGTGATGCCGATAGTAAAGAGCCTGTCCAGATAGGAATTATCCGGCGGGATCAAAACACAGTTGGTAGTGGCTAAAATAGCGCCGCTAAAAGCATTAAACTCCTTTTTCTGCTCCTGCCAGGCGCCGCCGTAATTTCCCACCAGATGCTTAAATTTCTTTAATTCCGGATAGGCGTGCGCGGGAAGCATTTCGCTATGGGTATAAACATTCACCCCTGTTCCTTCGGTCTGTTTCAGCAACTCATACAGATCCAGTAAATCATGTCCGGTGACCAGGATCCCGGGTCCGGCCTTTGTTCCGGTCTCAACCGCAGTGGGAACGGGATTTCCGAAACGCGTTGTATGCGCCTTATCCAATAACTCCATAGTACGCAAGTTCATTTCTCCGCACTTAAGGACTTCCTGAATATAATCATTAAGGTCGAAACTGACGTTAGTTACGGTCTTAAAGAGCGCCTCGTGCATAAATCCATCCACCACCTCGTCTTTTGCCCCCAACTCGCGCGCATGATAGGCATAAGCTGCGATACCCTTTAACCCAAAAAGCAAAATATCCTGCAAACTTTGGATATCAGGATCTTTCCCGCATACACCGACTTTAGTGCAACCGCTTCCGCCTGCTGTTTGTTCGCACTGATAACAGAACATTATTTTTCCCCTTTCTTAATTTGCCCTCGTTTACTTCAAGGCAAATACCCCGAAGCCTATCCCGAAAATACAAGGTCCCCGAAGGGGAACGAAGAGATTTTCGGGATGATTAGGCGAGGGGTCTTTTCTCTTTCAACTCTTTCCATTTTTCTTCACCAATACACTCCCGCGCTGCCTTACACCAGTCCACACAGGAAGGCAGCCTTTCCCGGCAAATTAAACCCCTGCACTTAGGACATTTCACTTTTATCTCGTCGGAGAATATCTCCGCCTGATAGCCACAATCCGGGCATTTGATAGCCTCCGATTTAATATTCCGGTCATCCTGACCGGGGCATTTCTGGATCATAGCACTCTGTCTCCTTTGATGCTGATTGTAACATCATGAAAAAACACATTTTTCCCTGAAACGCTAATGGCCTGCTGAATAACCGATATTAAACCAGAACAACACGGCACTTCCATATGCGCGTAGGTTATAGATTTGATATTATTGACCTGACACATCTGGGTTAACTTCTGTGCGTATAATTTGATATCGTCAAATTTAGGACAGCCTACTAACAGAACCTTTCCCTTTAAAAGGTCCTGATGAAAGTTTGCATAGGCAAAGGGCACACAGTCAGCCGCGATTAAAATGTCCGCGCTATCTAAAAACGGGGCGAACGCCGGAACTAGCATTAGCTGTATCGGCCACTGCCCTAGTTGTGATTCCTGAATACCTGCCATAGTTAGGGCTACTGCCGGATCCTTTTTCTTAAACTCCATGATCTTGGCCCCGGGGCATCCGGCATGTCCGTGCGCATGCTTTGCATCTTCAGCCCCAATCGAAACCTCGATATGTTTTTCTTTTAAGAATTGCGTGGCCTCTAATAAATACCCTTGCTCATTATGTTCTTTTAAGTGCTTCAGGTGAGCGATAATCGTATTCATACCCTGCTTGACAATATTCTCCATTACCCTGCGCTCGTCGTACTTTTCGGCATCGCGCTCCTCGATTGCGATAGCACCCTGCGGACAATGACCTATACAGGCTCCCAAACCGTCACAGAATAAGTCGCTGATCAGCCGGGCCTTATTATCAATGATCTGGATAGCGCCTTCGGGGCAATTAGGAATACACTCCCCGCAGCCATTGCATTTTTCCTGATCGATCTTAATAATCTTCCTCTTTATCACAATCATCTCCTTACTTTAATAATGAGGCGATGGTAACTGAGCCTAGCTCCCTAACCACATGCTTTTCAATCGTGCTTATCTTCTCCCTCAAAGGACAGGTCTTAACGTGCGGGCAGATGGTTTTTTTAAAAAGACACTCATTTAGGACAAATTTTCCCTGAAATATCCGCATCAAATCCAGAAGCAATATTTCTTTCGCTGGCTTTGCTAAAGAAAATCCTCCTCTAAGGCCCTTATGGGAAATTAGGATCCCTTCCTTATTTAACTGCTGCAGGATCTTTCTAAGAAACGGCCGGGGGATCTTAAGCGCCTTAACCAAGTCGGGAACCGAAATAATCTTAACTTTGTTCTTCGCGATACAACATATTGCGCGTAACGCGTAATCCGTGTCTCTGGTGATTAGCTTCATGGGTTCCTCTTTTTGGTAACACCTAGTAGTAGCACCCCGGCTTAAAGCACCTTTGCCTATCGGAGTGCAAAGTGCGCCCTTACCGGGCGGAATGCTGGGTGCGCCTATTTATGTGAGGGGCACCCCAGTTAATAGGAATACTGGGTGCGCCCCCTTTCTGGGGCGGTTTTACGTCATGCCCAGTCCCGACGCTCGCTTAAGCTCGGCCGGAATGCCGACTTAACTCATTTGTGAACGTCGGCATCGCTTTCGCTCGGTCGGGACTCCGACTTTCCTGAGATATTTACGGGAAACGTCGGAGGACATACTACTACAGCCTTCTTTGCAGTGGGCAACCGGCCGCAGCATATATCTGATCGTCACGTCCATAGTCGCCTCCTTTCTGCTATAATGATACCATATTAGTATCATTTGTCAAGTAAAATTTTGGGGACGCTTCTGGGGTCCTTAATGTATTGGATAGCAATATGTTACAATACCAAATTTGAAATTACTCAACCCCTATTGATGCGACTGGAGTAATTCTGAATTTGGTATTGTAACTCGTTGTGAATCAATACCTTAATAGGGCCAGAAACGTCCCCAAGGTTATTTGGGGATGGTGATAAGTTTTTCTAACTTTCCGCTGATGCTACAATAGGCCTCCACTGACACCAGGTCATTGGGTTTCGCGTCCGGCAGCAAATACATAACAGTCTGGGTTTCGTTATTATCCTGTTTGCTGATGAAATGGTTGAGCACCTCTTTGCCGTTCATGCTGACATCCACCTTGCGGATAAAGTGGGTCTCCGGATTACTGACATTATGCGCGATGACAGCCGTCAGGATCTTGCTGGCCGGATCATAGGTGATTACGATATCTGACGGCGGATGAGCATATGCAAAAGAGATGGCAAAAAACAAAAAACATAACAGTACAATAAATATCTTCATTACGCCCTCCTTTTTGTAATAAGGTTTAAAAGCGGGACAGTCAAATTAAGCGCCAATAGCGAAAATAGCTCAACATCAAATCTTACTCCGCGCTCAGTGAGAATAAAAACAAGCAGCGCTACTGCTGCGGCGAAAATAATCTTACCAGCGCCTGTTGTAGGTGTAGTCCTGGGTTCAATAAGCATGATAAAAACAAAAAAACAACTAAGGTAGCCGAAAATCCCCGCGATATTTGACTTTTGCATAACTGCCTGGATCATGAACAAACCCAGCGCCATGACAAGATAGGCAAACACTAACTCTAGTTTTCTGATTTTATAGGCAAAATATAATCCTGCTGGCGCTAGCACATACCAGACATAAGTCCCCTTCCATTGCGTTGTCGCATGAAAGATAACAACCACTAAGAAAATCCCAAAAGCAGCCGGATTAAAAATATGCCTTTGGCGAAAACGGATGAAATGTTTTGAACCGATAGCCAACAATGATGCTATTCCAAAAAACCAGCAGGGATTATCGCTGGAAAGCACAAAACCGATAATAAGACCACTGATTGCCGCGCTCTCGGACAACTGAAACTTGCGTTTTTGGAGGTAACCGATTAACGCCTCAACCCCGGCTGTAAAGAATACCGCTGTGGCTAGCCGGGTAATAAACAAGCCGCTTCCTTCCCTAATATATAGGTAAGCGGCAAAACAGCATAAGAAAATGATCACTTGTGTTTTCAGGGATTTAAGATTAATCATCGAAAAATATTTCTTTTTATGGCAGGTTGACTTACGCTTAAATTATCAATATTTTCTTGCGCGAGGAAACTATCTTTGCAGTGATTGGAGTAGAAAAAATATTCCTCATTCCCCTTAGTCGCCTTGATGGCTCTACGAGGATTGACTTCCATCCCGCAGATGGGGTCTTTTGGCATTACTTGCTCCAGACAAACCAGAGAAACAGGTATGCGGCGCTGACTGCGGCCAGGGTAAAGGGGATGCCGATCTTCATGAATTCGCCGAATTTGACCGGATACCCTTCTTTCTTCAGCAGGCCGCAGGCAACAATATTGGCGGAAGCTCCGATGGGGGTGATATTGCCCCCTAAGCTAGCACCGATAAGTAAGCCGAAAAGGAACAAAGACGGATTTACGTGCAGCTTATCCGACATAGAGATGGCAACCGGCAGCATCGCCGCCAAAAACGGGACATTATCAATAAACGCCGAGAGGATTACCGAAAGAAAAACAATAAAGGTGTAGCCTAGAAAAAGATTCTGTCCGACGATGCCGGAAAGAAAGGTTGAAATCACATCGATCCAGCCGGTTAGCGTAATACTGCCGACCAGGATAAAGACTCCAACCAGAAAAAACGTGGTATCCCAGTCTAGTGACCGCAGTCCCTTGATAATCGAGCTCTTATTAATGAATTTCCCCCAAATGATCGCAATCACACTGGCAATCATACACAGTATGCCTGCCATATAGGAAAACTCCGTGTCAAAGAATGAGGATGTCGCCAGTGCCACAACAAGCGCCACCAGGATGATCGTTGGCACCCAGGACTTAACTTTTTCAATAGCCACCAGCTGCATCTTCTCTTTCTGTTTCCTAAAAATGTAATACAGGACAAAGAAAGAGAAAAACGCTCCTAACTCAACCGCAAAGAAAATACTGGGCCTACCCTTATAGAAAAAGAAATCCATAAAGTTCATTTTGGCAAACCCGCCTAAAAGCATACTGGGCGGATCGCCGATCAGCGTCGCCGTC
>CAYGZJ010000074.1:0-6037 GCA_964354335.1 uncultured Planctomycetales bacterium
CTTCCGTACGCAGAGCGCATTGAAACCCTTTTTTTGATCTGGGAATCTTCCACTATCCGTCCGGATTCGGTATCAATAAAGAATATCTTACCCGGCTCAAGCCTTCCGGAAACTTTGATTTGCGAAGGATCGATATCCAGAACACCCACCTCAGACGCCATAACCACAAAGTCATCCTTGGTTATAATATACCGGGCCGGGCGCAGTCCGTTTCTATCCAGCACAGCTCCGATACTTTTTCCGTCTGTGAAGGCTATCGCTGCCGGTCCGTCCCACGGCTCCATAAAACAGGCGTGATATTTATAAAATTCCCTGAGCTCCCGACTCATCTGTTTATCATGCTCCCAGGCAGCAGGAATAAGCATCATCATCGCATGCTCAAGGGACCTGCCTGATAAGACTAGGAGTTCAAAAAAATTATCGATTGCCGCAGAATCACTTCCTCCTTCTACAATCACAGGCTTAAGCAACTCAATATCCGGACCGAATAACTCACTTGCCAAGAGACGCTCTCTGGCGCTTACCCCGTTTATATTGCCGCGGATAGTATTGATCTCCCCGTTATGAGCCAGGAACCGAAAAGGCTGCGCCAGGTCCCAGGTCGGAAAGGTATTGGTTGAATAACGCGAGTGCACAAGACATAAAGCGCTACTCATTGATCCATCCTTTAGGTCGAGGAAGAAATTATCCAGCTGGTTTGGCATGAGCAGTCCCTTGTAAGAAAACGTGCGGCAGGAAAGATTGGTGATATAAAAAGCTTTCTTTTGCTTAAGTTCAGATGATCGAATGACATTCTCAACTCGCTTTCTTATACAATAAAGCTGCCTTTCAAAGGCCAGCTCATCGCTTAGCTCCTTATTTCTTGCGATAAATACCTGCTCAAAAACAGGCTGGGTTGTTTTGGCGCTTTCGCCTATACATGAATTATCTATCGGGACTGCCCGCCAACACAAAAGCATCTGGCCCTGTTCTCTTATCGCCTTCTCAAACGTTTCTTTACAGAATTGGCGCTCATTGCTATCCTGAGGCAAAAATATCAGACCGGTACCATATGAACCCAATGCGGACAAGTCTATACCAGACTCTTTTGCGGCCCTCCTAAAGAAATCATGCGGCATCTGGATCAAGAGGCCTGCCCCGTCTCCGGTTTTGGGATCTGCGCCCACTGCCCCGCGATGCGCCAGTCTATGCAAAACCTCAATACCCTGCCGGACTATAGAGTTAGATTTACGGCCCTTGATATCGCAGACGAACCCCACACCGCAGGAATCATGCTCAAACTGCGAATTGTATAGGCCGTATTTTTCGAATGCTTGTCGTTTATCCATGTTATTTAAATTCAAAGTCTAAAGCTCAAAATTCAAAGTAAATTTAAAATTATAATTTTAAAATTAGACCTTAATTTGAATTTTGAATTTATGCTTCATTGTTTATATTTGCTCGTGTCGATCCCTAGCCTCTTAATCTTAGCGCGCATCGTATTGCGATTGATCCCCAGTATCCTGGCAGCCTTAAGCTGGTTGCCTTCAGTGCGTTCCAGCGTCTGCTCGATCAAAGGCTTTTCGATCGCTTCTAAAACCGACTTATAAAGGACTCCCTTTTTCTCGCTAAAAAGTTCATCTCCTAATACAATGGTCTTATCTTTTATAAAAGCCAGGTCACGGATACAGTCTTTTTTCACGAACCTGATAATATTACCCTGGCTTGCTTCTTCAGGGAAAACATACCCCTGCTCCCTGAATAGCTTTTCAAGCGCCTCTTTTGCCTTCATCTCATCATCCGCTATCACTATAGTGAGCATATTATGCCTAAAATTTAATCAGCGCTGACCCGCATTAACCCCTTTCGTTACAAAACAACGCAAGGGGTAATTCGGCCAGACAACTTATGTCACACTTTGCGTTCCATAAGTTGTGCCTCATTAAAAAAAAGACGTTCATTCTAGCAAAAATACTTTGCCATAATGAACGTCTGTGTTCTCTTTAAGATATTCTTAGAGCACTACAATGTGCTTGACCTCTATATATACAAGTAAAAAATAGCCTAATTTGGTAACCGCTTTCTTTACTAAAAGCTTACTTAATAAAGAGCATCTCGCGGTATTTCGGAAGATCCCAGGCGTCATCCGAAACCACGCATTCCAGGTCATCCACGTGCCGGCGGATATGCTCCATCAACGGCTTTAATCCCTCAAAATAGAGCTGGGCGCGTTTTTCGTCACTTACTGTCTTTGCCTTACCAAGAAGCTTAACCATCTGTCCGGCATTCCGCCTGACATAATAGATCTTGGAGACTATATCACTTAGATGTTGCTTTTTGTCCTTTATTGCCTCAGGATCCACCTTAAGCCCCGCGGACTTCTTGAGCCTGACCAACTCATCAAGGGTGCGGGCAAGGAGTTTCTCGTATTCATAACCTGCTGGCACCACTGAGGCGTTCACCATTTCATTTAAGGTATTTGCCTCGATCTCCAGCGTCAGATTATACATATGGATCCATATATGGTATCGCGCGATCAGCTCCTCTTTAGAGAAGACTTTGTATTTCTCAAAAAGCTGGATGTTTTCTTTCTTAGTCAGGGCCTCCAAGGCCTCATAGGTTGCCGCGACATTCGGCAGGCCCCTTCTCTTGGCTTCTTTCACCCACTCCGGGGCGTAGTTATTCCCCTCAAAACGCACCCCCTTAGTTTCTTTAATTATTCTACTAATCACCTTAAGAACCGCGGAATTAAAATCTTTTCCCGTGGAAGTTACCTTCTTAATCTCGCTGGCAACATAATCAAGGCTATCGGCGATTATGGTATTGACCACTGTGATCGGAGTAGAAACATTCTGAGATGAGCCCACCGCGCGGAACTCAAACTTTGATCCGGTGAAGGCAAAAGGCGAAGTACGGTTTCTGTCAGTAGAATCTTTGTTAAACTGTGGTAAGCGCGCAATACCCAAATCAATAATATCGCGCTTAGAAACCTTGGCCTTTACCCCTTTTTCAAGCATATCCAGGACAGAAGTCAATTGTTCTCCTAAGAATACGCTGACAATTGCCGGAGGAGCTTCATTCGCGCCCAAACGATGTTCATTCCCTGCCAAGGCAACTGATGCGCGCAAAAGGTCAGCATGAAGATAGACAGCGCGCAGAACCGCGGCCAATATGGTTAAGAACTGCAGATTATCTTCAGGAGTCTCACCAGGATTAAGCAGGTTATTTCCCAGATCATCAGACAAAGACCAATTCAGGTGTTTTCCGCTTCCGTTTACCCCGGCAAAAGGCTTCTCATGCAAAAGGCAGACCAGATTGTGCCGCAGAGCCACTTTCTTCATCAACTCCATGAGCAGTTGATTATGGTCGGCCGCGATATTTGACTCCTCAAAAATCGGGGCAAACTCATACTGATGGGGCGCTACCTCATTATGCCGGGTCATCAGCGGTATACCCAGTTTATAAGCTTCCTCAGCGACCTCAAACATGAAATTGACTACGCGCTCTTTGATCGTGCCAAAATACTGATCCTCTAGCTGCTGCCCTTTGGGTGAAGGCGCTCCGATCAGGGTGCGTCCGGCCATGACCAGATCCTGGCGCAGATTATAATAATTCTTATCGATCAGAAAATACTCCTGCTCCGCTCCGCAGGTAGAAAATACCTTTTTGATATTCTTATGGCCGAAAAGTTTTAAAAGCCCGACAGCTGCTTTATTAAGGGCTTCATCAGAACGTAAAAGCGGCAACTTTTTATCCAGGGCCGCACCGTGATAGGATATAAATATAGTGGGAATGCACAGGGTCTTACCCAGCGCGCTTTCGATGATAAACGCGGGGCTGGAAGGATCCCAGGCAGTGTAGCCGCGCGCTTCAAAGGTAGCGCGTATACCGCCTGAAGGAAAACTGGAGGCATCCGGCTCGCCCTGAATGAGCTTATTGCCGGAGAATTTCTCAATGACCTTGCCGGGGCCGACAATAGAAATAAAACTATCATGCTTCTCAGCAGTCATACCGGTCATCGGCTGAAACCAATGCGTGTAATAGGTCGCACCCTTGGAAATCGCCCATTCTTTCATGGCATTGGCGATCTCGTTTGCCTGCTGGAGAGTGATGGTCTTGCCTTCAGACATCCATACCTTAAAAGCGCTAAATGTCTTAGGGGAAATATGCTTACGCATATTCTCAAGGCCAAAAGTGTTCACGCCAAAATAGCTGGAGACTTTCTTAGGGGTCTTAGCCTTTGCCAATTCTATGCTCTTTATTTCAAATAATACTTTTTGCCTTATGCTCATATATACCTCCGTTTATCTTTGTTTTTATCCTATCATATTCTGCGCAAAAAACAACCGGATTATTTATCCTATCGCTACACCTCCCCGCTCCTCGGTGCGTATACGCACGCACTCTTTTAAGTCTAAAACGAAGATTTTTCCGTCTCCGGTCTCTCCGGTCTTAGCCCCTTTGACGATCGCCTTGATAGTCGGCTCAACAAAACCCTCGTTTACCGCTATCTCAAGGCGGACTTTACGCAGAAGATTGCCGGTTTCTTTCGCGCCGCGATAGACCTCAGTCACGCCTTTCTGACGGCCATGTCCAAGGACTTCGCTTACGGTAATAAGGTTGACCTCTACCTTGTATAGCTCTTCCTTAACTTCTTCCAGCTTATACGGCTGGATTATTGCAATGATAAGCTTCATGATTTGCCCTCGCTTTCTTTGTATGCAAATCACTCCGAAGCCTGCTGCAAAAATATCGTAGAGATTTTTGCAGCGTATAGGCGAGGAGTAAAATTGCTACTCTAATACCGTATACGCCCGCTCGCGATGCTGGGTAAGGTCCAGGCCAACGCTCTCATCATTTTCTTCAACCCTCACGCCCAAGATCAAATCAACCACTTTGTAAATGACCAAGGTAACTACGACTGCGTAACCTACGGTAATTAGAACCGTAAATAGTTGAATCAAGAACTGCTGAGGATTACCGAAAAACAGCCCATCCGCGCCTGCCGAATTCACGGCTTTAGAAGCAAAAAGCCCGGTTGCCAACGCGCCCCAAATACCTCCCACGCAATGTACACCAAAAGCATCCAGAGAATCATCATATCCGAATTTCGGTTTCAACATTGTAACCGCCATAAAGCAAAATACACTTACCAATAAGCCGATAATAATCGCCGGAACCACTCCCACAAAACCCGCTGCAGGCGTGATCGCAACTAACCCTGCGACTGCTCCGGAACACACGCCGAATATCGTGGGCTTCCCGCTATGGAACCATTCAATTAATGCCCAGCTTAAGCCAGCTGCAGCAGCTGCAGTATTAGTGACCACAAACGCGTTTACTGCCAGGCCGTTTGCCGCCAAAGCGCTTCCGGCATTAAAACCAAACCAACCAAACCACAAAAGCCCAGTGCCTAAGACCACAAAAGGCATATTGTGCGGCGTGGGCACATTCTTTTCCAGATTCTTTCTCCTGCCGATAACCAGTGCCGTGACTAGCGCGGCGATACCGGCGTTGATATGCACCACTGTGCCTCCGGCAAAATCCAACGCGCCCTTAGCTCTCAACCATCCGCCCATACCCCACACCCAGTTGCATACCGGATCATATACGAATGTCGCCCAGAGTAAAGTGAAAAGCAAAAACGCGCTAAACTTCATCCTCTCGGCAAATGCTCCAATGATAAGGGCGGGAGTAATAATAGCAAACATCGCCTGAAAGATCATGAATGCCTGGTGAGGAATAGTCCCGGCATAATCCGCATACGGCTCTAAGCCCACGCCGTTAAGACCAGCCCAAGCAAAGCCTCCCCAAAACCCTTGCGAAGGATGAAACGCCAAGCTGTATACGAACACAACCCACTGAATACTCAATACGCACATGATGATGAAGCACTGCATCAAAACGCTTAAAATATTCTTTTTTCTGACCATGCCTCCGTAGAAGAACGCAAGACCCGGAGTCATCAGCAGCACTAACGCCGATGAGATCAAAACCCACGCTGTATCTCCGGAATTAATCATCATTTCTCCTTTGTGCAGCATACCCCAGCTTATCG
>CAYGZJ010000075.1:0-5988 GCA_964354335.1 uncultured Planctomycetales bacterium
CCATGGCCACTCGCGGTATATCTTTCCGCCTTTGGCGAAATATTCCTTCTCGAAACGGATATTGCCGACCGGCGTATAATCACTGTTGCCAGCCGCCTTGCTATTAAAGAGACTGTTATCCCGCCCAAATATCTGATACCTGAAATTCACGCCTACGGTGGTTTCGCTGTCAGATACCCCGGCTGTCAATCCCAGCGTAGTCTTGCCGGAGATATACTGCAGCGCGGCTTCCATATCCTTGTCCGAATCCGCGCTCAACTTTACGCCGAACTTGCTATTATCCAGATTATAATGATTCCAGGCCACGGATCCCTCATATTTACCGTTGGACTTCGCCTCAAACTCCTCGCTCCACTGGTTATCCCCGAACACCTGATTGGCCTCAAGGTCAGCCACAAACCTGCTATTTTTGGACCCGTTATTTTCGGAAATGCTGTACCCGACTTTAGCCACAAAGGCATCGGTCAAAGTCCCCTCTCTGGCCACGATAACATACGGCACAATCTCGTTGTTACTATCGCTGCTGGTCATGTTGTCGGTAGTGGTAGTGGTCGTGGTGTTGTCCGTTGTTTGATTTCCCTGATTCTTGTAATCGACGCCTACACCCATGCGCCAAGCGCTCTCTGAAATACGCTTCTCGACTTTAGAGCCAAAGATGAGGGTATCGGTCCCGAGGTTATCGTCAAGCGCTCCGGTGACAGCCCAGGTCCCGAACCGCTGGCTGTAAGCTAAATTAAGCGCCTTATCTTCGTAGTTGACGCTGATCCTGCCGGGATAGTTATCGATGCTGAAAAGCTCGGTATAATTGCCGTAGAAACTGAACTTGCCGTCCTCTTTCTTCATGCCCAACTTAAGCTGGCCGTCTTTGTTGTCCATCGAGACAAACACCTCGCCTTCCTCGTCCACGTCGCCGAATGTCGCGGATATTCCCTGCTTGAATCGCAATGTGTCCGTTACCTGCGAAAGCTCCAGGCCGGCCTCATGCTTATAATACTCCGGCGTCCCGGTAATGCTGGAAGGACGGTCAAAGAGCACGCGATAATCCAGGAGGGCAGTGGAGTTCATGAAGTTAAGCGGGATGAGCGTGCGATGGTTAAAGCTGATACCATTCTCCGGCTCTTGTTCCGTAGTGGTTGCGCCCGCCGTTGTGCTGGTGCTCGTGCTGGTGCTTGTGCCAGAGCTGGTGCCGGTGCTCGTGCTGGTTGTGTCTTTCTTCTTGCTATCCAGGCAGTTAAAATCCTCCCGGGTGACTTCTACCCAGCTTGAGGTATTGTCGGATGACTCCTGCATGACCACATCGTGGATCAAATTGTCGAAGTCCCTGTCCGTCCTGAACGCCCTGACACCGGTTATACCGTCTGCCTTCTGCACCTTAGCCACGACGAACGAGCCGTTTAAGTCTATGTAAATATCCTTGATCCTGGTCGTGCCGGTGCTGTTCTGGTTTGCGGAAACCAGGGTTCTTAAATTCTTCATCTTGGTCTTTAAGTCCGTGGTCGCCGAATTGATCCGGCTGTCGTCAGAACCGCTTAGCAACATCTGCAATATCTGCATGGCATTCATGACAATCATGGTCGTTGGTTCCGATATGTAGCCGGTGTAATCGTTGGGATTGTCGCGCAGATGCCCGATGTATCGCCTGTAGGTCATGATGCTTCCGGAAATTATCTTCAAGTTCTCGTTATAGGCAAGCGCCTGATAGTAATTGACGGCTGCCTTGATCTCTCCTTCTGAATAACCCTTGAACTCCGGCATCCTTACCTTCTTGGCTCCGGATACCTTGTCTGCCAGGGCTATGCGCAGAATTTCGATGTAACTATTCACCTTGACCAGCTCTACGGCCTGCTCATTGGTGTCTTTCGCAAATGTCTTATAATCCTGGTAGTTGCCGGATCTTTCTTCGCCGGTCTTCCAGGTGAACTTTAATATAGGTAAGACGGGGATGAGGAAGGTAACGGATAACCCCTTGCCTTCCTTCTCCTGGATCTCTTTTTCCAGATCCTGGATGGTGCAGCCGCTCTTAGCGTAATCGTATAAATGTCCGAAATTCTCAGGGAGCGCCGCATACGCAGCTAACTTATTATGCATGGCCGGCACTCTCCCTTGCGCCTTTTGATACAGGCGCAGGGTATCCGTCAAAGCGTCATTCTCATATAATTCTCTTAAGGCCTTAAAATTGAAAATAGAGTTTTCATAATCCTCGCTTGTCAAGTAAGCCTTTTTCTCCTGTAAGTACGTAGGTATGGCTAACCCCTTCTTAAAGTCAGTGAGCATGCTTAAGGTGGCTTCCCTGTTCCTCAGCTGCAACCCGAACATCCTGACTGCGCTTTCGATGAATTCGGCTTTCTTTGTATCGGCGATTCTGGCCTTTATCTGGGCGCTCATGTTCTCGCCCTTTAACCTCTGGATCACCTTAAGGGCATCATCCGCGCTGACAAACTCCTCTTTCCTGCTACCCGCAAAAATTCCCGCAAAGACCTTCTCCCATTCATTACCAAAGTTCACCCTGTCGGAGTTGATAATGGTGATCAGGTCCCTTTGCCTGAGCTTTATCTGTCCGATAAACTTATCCAGCTTCTTGGTCTGGTAAACGCTCAGGTACTTCTCTAAATTATTCCTGATTATAGCCAGTTTCTCCTCTACCGTCTCATTCCCCTTGATGCCGGTCACCGCCTCATCTATCGCGTCCTCGAAGATGGTGTCCCACTTGATAAAGAGGAATCCCGGAACATCCACTTCCATAGACTTGACTATTTCCAGGCCGATATTGTCTAGATCATGCGCGGTGGTATCCTTCTGTAATTCCTTGATCATTTCTGCCAGCCTGTCGCCCCGGTTCTTCTTGGTCTGCTTCTCCTGGGTGACCGCCTCTATCAACTTATCTACCGTGGATAAGTTCGCTAACCGCGCCTGCGCCTGCTCTCCCTGCATCGTGCTGGTGAAACTCTGCAGCCGGGCCTTAAGGAGGGCCAATTCCCGGTCAAATTCCGGCAGGTCCATCCTGCCTTCGCGCACAGCCTTGATCATCTCTGCGACATATAATGCCTCCTGCAGCCGGACAGCATCAAGGATATTTCCGGAATTTAAAACCTTCCTGAATCCGGAGGCTGCCAGCTCGCGCAAACCCTGTTCCCCGGCCATCATGTCGCGCATACCTGAATAGCCAGGAATGACCAAGATTCCTTTTTGGATCAGCTGGATATTTTTATTTATCTCCTGCGCGATCACGGTGGCGGTCAGCTCTTTCATATCCAGGTTCCCGAATTTCTTTCCCTCTTTGTTAAAGAGTTTCGGCACTCTTACCGTCAGCTTTTTGCCCTTCCACTTATCAAGGACATTCACGTTGTCTCTGGCCTGCAGGGATTTAACCCTTTCTTTCAGTGCCGCGATCTGCGCCACCAGGCCTTTTCTTTCATCGTCTGCGATAGTATCTTTATTTAATTCCATCTCCTTAGCCTGCATGCTGGCACGTAATGAGCCCAGCTGCTCCAGGGCAAACTCTCTTCTTTTCGCGCGCAGCTCAGTGATGAATTTATTCAGTGCCTCCTTGGAGACTTTACCCTTGAGTATTCCTTCCGCTTCCTTCAGTAATATTTCCGTGCTAAAACCTTCCGGCCAGATGTCCACCTTAAAGAAGAGCCGCTCATAAACCCTCATGAGGGTAGAAGGAGCGTAGTCGTCCTTGCCCTTATTATTCCTGACGGCGTTTATTAAATTCTTCTTGGCTTCCTCGGTCAATCCCTCCGGCCTTGTCCTATCCATGCGGTCGATGATATCGGCTGCATGCATCGATGCCGAGAACTGAGGCGTGGCGCGCTTTAAGTCATTAAGCTTCTCGGCAGCCGGTATCCGGATCTTATCTTTTGCGATATCCGAGTAATATTCCAATTTGCCGGCTTCATCCTCCTTCGTATCGCTGGTGAAAAGACCTGCCACCCAGACAAACGGCTTGCCCAAGAAGCTTAAGGCGCTGCCTACTGTCTTAAGCGAGAATCCCTCCGATTCAACCGGTGCCTTAAACTGCCTATCCTTATTCAAAATATCCTGATAATGCGTAAATACCACTTCGGTCCAGGTATCGCCCCTGAGCTGCGCATCCTTGATGCCCTTTGCTAAAACCGCAAGGCTGAATTGCTTGAAGGATTCATAAGCTTTTTCCTCTTCCTTGTTCAATGCATATTTGCTGTCGTTAGATGAATCCCAGAGGACAAACTTGACCACCAGGTCTAACGGTAAGGTATGCTTGGTATCGCTCTCCTTGTTCCAGCCGTAACCGACATTGATATAGACATACAGGCGGGTGAAGAGCCCGGTCTTATAGGCGGGCTTGAGTCCCTGCGGCAGCTGTTCATTGATGGAGGCAAAGAGCTTGGCCTCCATTTTGGCGTATATCTCATTGCATACGGCAGTCACGTCCCTCTTTTCATTGACGAAGTCGACCCTGAAGCCTTTTCTGCCTAACTCCTTGGCCAGGGCTGCCTGCGCGGTCCTGAGATTTGCCTTGAGGATAAGGTATTCCTCCTTTGTCATCGATGCGGATTTTTTGGCTATCTTTTCTTTAATAGCCTCTAGCGCTACATAAGCGTGCGCCAGTGAAGTCACTTCCTTATATTCGCTCTCGTATGTCTTTAAGATCCTCTGGATCAATTCTACTGCCTGGGTAGGCGTGACCTTGTTTTCTTCCCCGGGGGTAAAGATATCGGCAAAGTTGATCTTTGCGCTAATGCCGACCTCGCCCTTATTGGCTATATCCTGGGTCTTGAAATAAATTTCCAGGTTCGAATTATGCTCTTCGCTTCCGGAGGCGGGATTAAGGTAAATATTAGCGGCGTTGATCTTGTTTTGCGCTGCCTGGGTTATTTCGCTCACGCTCACCCTTACCAGCTCTTCGGTAATGGTGTGAGGAATAGCGAAGATCCTCTTTCTCTCTTCTTCTATAGTCTTGAACAGCTTGGTCTGAGTCAGGCTGTAATTATTGCTTAAGGTCGGGAACTGCTCGGCTAACCAAAGCTCAAATAACCCTTCCCTAAAGGTAACCAGCGCGGGTTCGGGATTATTCTTAGCACCCTTAACCCACAGGGAATTCTTTACCCAGCCGGCCACATAGGTTACCCATTCCGCGTCGCAACCGCTGATGATCTCAACGACTCTTTCCTCCTGGCCCTCTAGTTTATTGGCCTTAAGGATTGCCTGTAACTGGGAGAGGGTCAGGATCATCTTGGCGTCCTTATACAGCTCATTGCGGACTAATTCCAAAGCGGCAATGGTACTGCGCTTATTTTGGCTATTTGTCTTCAGATAGGTTATCTCATTTTCAATCAAGCTTGCCTGCGTTCTACCGGTACCCCTGATGATTACGCTGATCCTCTCTTCAAAATTTTCTAACCTATTGGCCCTGACGATTCCTGCCAACTGGGAGAGCGTTAGATCTTTTCCTGCATTCTTATTGAGTTCATTGCGAATTATTTGCAGGGCGGCTAAAAGAGCCTGCTGATTCTGTACCATAGCCTTCTGATTAAGTACCTCCTGCTCAACGGCGCTCAAGGTCCTTTGCGTCCAGTTTGCCTTTGTATCGGACGCCGCAAAGAAATCATTATTGATTGTGCGTATCTGTTCCTGCGTCGGATTCTGGCTGGCCTCGGCAGCCCTGACCAAATTATCCTGGGCGATGATCGCTATTCTTAACTTCCTCTGCTCCAATAAATTCCCGTTGGTGATTATGGCGATGGTCATATCGGAAAGCTTGATCTTATTTTCAAAAGCTGCGATGGCGCTGCTTAATTTGGCTTTCTCCTGCGCGGCCTTCTCCTGGTCAACGGTAACACTTCCTTCCTGTTCGTCCTGAGGCTTATTCATCCGGGCAAGCTGTTTATTGAGGGTAGAGACGCTCAGGCTGTCTCTCCATTTATTTTCGTAGTACGGCAGGAGCCCTTCTTTGGCGTACGGATGCTCCTTGGCGTACTCCTGGATCTCCTTGATATAAACGTT
>CAYGZJ010000076.1:0-5982 GCA_964354335.1 uncultured Planctomycetales bacterium
GTCAACGTATTCGGTGCAGGTGGGATTTTTCTCAAATAACATCAACGCAAAGAATTTATCTGAAAAGTTGATCCAGGAAGGTTATCTCGCGTTCATTGAAGAAGTAAATGAGGAAGGTAAGTCCGGTTATCGAGTAAAAGTAGGTAAGTTTGCCGGACGGCCGGAAGCTCTAGCCCTGGAAGAAAAACTTGCCCGGGAAGGGTATCCTGCAAAAATATGCCAGTAACCGCATGAAGCAGCGCGTAGTATTTCTCGTTGGGCCCACCGCAATCGGTAAATCCGATATCGCCGTAATCCTCGCGAAGAAAATCAATGCTGAAATCATCTCCTGTGATTCCATGCAGATTTATAAAGGCATGGATATCGTTACTTCAGCTCCTGTATGTGCGCTTCGAAAAAAAGTCCCGCACCACCTTATTGATCTTATTCCTTCTAATAGGGAATATAATGTCTCAGAGTATCGCAAAGACGCGCTTTTTGCAATGCGTGATATAATACGGCGCGGGAAGACCCCGCTTTTCGTCGGCGGGACAGGTCTTTATGTGTCGATTCTGATTGACGGAATATTTCAGCAGGATGTTCATGATGAACTCATGCGCCAGAAGCTTTATGCGCTTGCAAGAAAAAAAGGAAGCGTATATTTACATAAAGAATTAGAGAAGGTTGATCCCGTTGCTGCGGCTAAAATTCATCCAAATGATACCCGGCGTATTGTACGCGCCTTAGAGGTGTTTAAGGTTACGGGTAAGCCCATATCAGCTTTGCAAAAAGAAAGGCACGGACTTAAGGATGACTATAGACTTAAAGTTATTTGCCTGAATATGCTAAGGGATAAGCTTTATAAGAAGATCGAGGCGCGCGTTGATCAGATGTTTAGCTTAGGCTTAACTAAAGAGGTAAAGAAGCTTCTTGCAAAGCCTTTAAGCAAGACTGCTTCCTGCGCCATCGGAATCAAGGAATTAAATGGCTACTTTGAAGGCGCATATGGTTTAGACGAAGCAAAAAGGCTGATGAAGACAAACACACGGCATTACGCAAAAGCGCAGCTTACCTGGTTTAGAAAAGATAAGCAAACAAAATGGGTCAATATTAACGAGAAACAAAGCAGGGCGGAGATCGTTAAAAAAATATTAAATAAACTTAAATAAACCTAACTATTGGTTTATAATAACTAAATTAAAATGGAAAGAACTCTTTTAGTCACCATACGATTTAAGCATGAGAAGGGACAGTGGCGGGTGGATGACCTGGCGCTGGAGCTTGAAGAATTGGCTGCTGCCTGCGGAGCGGAGATTTTGGATAATATCACTTGTATATGTGAAAAACCCACTCCAAACTATCTTATCGGTAAGGGCAAGGTCGAGGAGCTTGCTGCTTTGGCCGCTGAACTTAAAATAGATACGCTGGTTTTCAGCCACGATCTTTCCGGAACACAGCAGCGTAATCTTGAGGAATTGATCGGCAAGAAGACCATTGACCGTACACAGCTGATTCTGGATATTTTTGCCCAGCGCGCTAAGAGCCCGGAGGGCAAGATGCAGGTTGAGTTGGCCCAGCTGCAGTATTTGCTGCCGCGGCTGATCGGACAAGGTCTGATCCTATCGCGTCTTGGAGGCGGTATTGGAACGCGCGGGCCCGGAGAGCAAAAGCTTGAGGTTGATCGCCGTCGCATCAGAAAGCGCATTGATAAGCTAAAAGATGACCTAAAGCAGACAGGTCTGCATCGCATGACTATGCGCAAGAGGCGCCAGGATAACGCGCTTCCCATTGTTGCCCTGGTCGGATACACGCATGCGGGCAAATCCACGCTTTTAAACGCCCTTACACAGGCAGGGCAGGTCACCTCCGAAAATCTTTTTACCACCCTTGATCCCCTGGCCAAGAAACTGCAGCTGCCAAACGGAGAAAATGTGGTGATTTCTGATACGGTCGGATTCCTGCATGACCTTCCACACCATTTAATCGAGGCTTTTAAGGCAACACTTGAGGAGGCTATGCAGGCGGATCTGTTGATCCATGTGCTCGATGCCTCTAATCCCAGGGTGCATGATTACAATAAGGCAGTCTGGGATGTCCTGAAAGAATTAAAAGCAGATGAAAAGCCGATGATCACAGCTTTAAATAAAATCGATCTTCTTGAGGATCCTATGTGGCTGGCGCGGCTTAAAAATGATTTTAGTAATTCTGTGGCTATCTCGGCGAAGCTTAATCAGAATCTGGAAACTCTGCTTGAGAGAATAGAGGAGAATTTCGCCGGTAGAATGGTTGGCTTGGAAGTTTTGATACCGCATTCACGTATGGATTTAGTAGATTTATTCTACCGGGAAGGCAAAGTCTTAGAGATTGAATATTTGCAAGAAGGCGTAAAAGTCAGCCTGAACCTGCCTAAAGTCCTTGCTCAGAAGCTATTGCATACCAAAGAGATAAGAGAAGTCTGTTAGATTATCTAATAAATTTGATTAGAATAACTTGACAAATAAGTTAGGTTATGCTATGCTTTATCTAGGACTAAGAAGGAGGCTGGTATGCCCATGTTTGATATTCATATAAGTCCGGACGAACCGGTTTATGTGATCAGCGTGGTAAGCAGATTAGTTGACTTGCCTGTATGGACCTTGCGCCAGCTTGATAAAAGCGGCATTGTTAAACCCAAGAGGATTGGAAAAAAAAGCCGCCTTTATTCATTAAAGGACGTCAAAAGATTAGAATACGTCCATTACCTTATGGAAGATAAGCATGTCAACATCCATGGGATCAGAATTATTTTAGAAAAAGAAGTCTCTGAATAATTTTTTTGTTTCATGATTAGCACTCCTATCTAATGAGTGCTAGAGGGAAGTAAGAAAACCGCAGACCTTGATGATGAGGGTAAAAATAGCTTTCGATAAGCTTGACTTGGGGTTAAATTATGTTAAAATTATTGCTTAGTATTCAGTGGTCAAGAGTGCTAAAGAGGAACCCCCTTGGGCTAGCCTTGATTGGGCCTGACGCCTATGGTGGACAGCCAAGGTCCCCTCCCTTTCGCAGAAAGCGAACACCATTCCATCTATAGGAATGGGTGCGAAGCAGAAACATAATTCCGCAAGTATTCAACTGTGGCCTAACCCCAGAGGGGTAACCTTTCTTTAATAGTATATGAAGGGCTAAAGACATAGGATTTTTGCGGAGGGGATTAAAGTTGTTTTAACATGCCAGGAGTAGAATGTAATGGTGCGAACCGTTGACTACGAATCCAGGAAAAGAGCAGTTTTAGCCGCTACAATTAATCAATATATCCGTGAGGCTGTTCCGGTTTCCTCTGAGGATATTTCCAGAGAGTTTGACTTAAGCTCAGCGACCATCCGTAATATCTTTGCGGAGTTGGAGGAATCGGGGTTGCTAAAGCATCCGTATACTTCAGGCGGAAGGATCCCCACAGATAAAGGTTTCCGTTACTATGTCGATTTTCTTCTTTCACAGATGAATCTACTGACGGATGAAAAAGATCGCATCAGCAAGGAGTATAAGAAAGAGCTCAGGCGCTTGGAAGATACCTTGGAAGAGACATCTCAGATCCTCTCGAATTTTACCCATTATACGGGAATGGTATCTTTCCTGGAGTGGCAGGATAAGCTTTTTTACCGCGGGATAGGTTATATCCTGGATCAGCCGGAGTTTAAGGATTCGGAAAAGATCCGGTTTATTATCAAGATGGTGGAAGATAAGCGCCGGCTGCTCGATATCATTAATCAGGATTTTGACGATAAGGTCAAAGTCTACATCGGCCATGAATTACATTGTCCTGAGATGGAGTATTGCTCTTTAGTGGTCTCGAGTTATCGCGTAAATAATAAACCTTCGGGCAGGATTGCCGTATTGGGTCCGGTGCGCATGGAATATAAGCATATTATACCTACGCTTGAGTATGTTTCAGATGTGTTAAGCGATGTGTTAGTGTCTATTTAGTGTGGCCTATGTCAGAGCACAAAAAAGCGGAAGATAACCAGGAAGAAAAAACAGTTTCTTTGTCTGTGCAAGATTATCAGCAACTTCGGGAAGAAGCGCAGAAGGCAGCTGATTTGCAAGATAAGCTGTTTAGGCTGCAGGCTGATTTTGAGAATACGCGTAAGCGCCTGGAGCGCGAAAAACAGGAATTTGTCAAGTTTGCCAACGAAGGGATCATTCTTGAGCTTTTAAATATTCTGGATGATCTGGAGCGTACGGTTGAGCTTGAGCAGTCACAGCATCAGGACCTGGCTGTATTTTTAAAAGGTGTCGAGATGATCCTGGCGCATCTCTACCAGATGTTGAAAGAATACGGCGTAAAGCCGCTTGAGGCGCAGGGAAAGTTGTTTGACCCGCATTATCATGAGGTACTGATGCAGGTTGAAAATAAAGAATTGCCGGAGCACACGATCGTCGAAGAATTGCAAAAAGGGTATTTATTAAATGACAGGGTGATCAGGACAGCAAAAGTGAAGGTTTCTAAAAAAAGTCCATAGTCCGTGGTCCATAGTCCACAGAATTTTCTATGGACTATCGACTATAGACTATAGACTGAAACCGACGAAGGAGGTTTCCAATGGCAAAAGTAATCGGAATCGACTTAGGGACATCAAATTCAGCAGCAGCGGTTATGGAAGGCGGAAGGCCGGTGATTATTCCTTCTGCGGAAGGTGCGGGAGTTGCCTCGGGCAAGGCTTTCCCGTCGTATGTCGCTTTTACCAAAGACGGGCAACGCTTAGTCGGGGAGCCCGCCAGGCGCCAGGCAGCGATAAATGCCGAGGGAACAATACAGGCCGCAAAGCGCAAGATGGGGACTGATTTTCATTTTAAAGTTTATGGAAAAGAATATACTCCCCAGCAGATTTCTTCTTTCATATTGCAGAAGATCAAGCAGGATGCAGAGGCTTATCTTGGCGATAAGGTTGAGGAAGTTGTTATTACTTGCCCCGCCTATTTTGATGATAACCAAAGAACCGCTACAAAAGATGCCGGAGAGATCGCCGGATTAAAGGTTTTGCGTATAATCAATGAGCCCACTGCGGCATGCCTTGCCTATGGCTTGGAAAAAGTGCAAAAAGAACAGAAGATCATGGTCTTTGATCTAGGCGGCGGGACATTGGACGTGACTATCATGGAAATGGATCAAGGCGTGTTCCATGTGCAGTCTACATCCGGAGACACACAGCTGGGCGGAACAGATATGGATAAGGTGCTGCTTGAATATGTCGCTGGCCAGTTTAAGCGCGAAACCGGCATAGATATTTTAAATGACAAGATGGCTGTGCAGAGAGTACGCGAGGCAGCGGAAAAGGCGAAGATAGAATTGTCCTCAACAGTCAGCACGGATATTAATTTGCCGTTTATCACCGCGGATGCGACAGGGCCAAAGCATATGACTATGACGATTACCCGGGCAAAATTGGAAGCCCTGATCGGCCCGATCGTTGAAAAATGCCGGCACCCCATGGAACAGGCATTGGCCGATGCAAAGTTAACGGCAAAAGATATTGACCGCATCATTATGGTAGGCGGCCCTACAAGAATGCCGATTGTCCAGAAATTTGTTGAGGATTATGTTGGTAAAAAGATTGAGCGCGGAGTCGATCCGATGGAATGCGTGGCATTGGGTGCCGCAATCCAGGCAGCAATAATCACCGGAGAGGTCAAGGATGTGCTTCTTCTGGACGTGACTCCGCTTTCTTTGGGCATTGAAACTTTAGGCGGAGTAAATACAAAATTAATCGAAAGAAACGCTTCAATCCCCACGCAAAAGAGCCAGACTTTCTCGACTGCTGCGGATAATCAGACCGCGGTTACCATTCGTGTGTTGCAGGGTGAGCGGCAGATGGCTGATGGTAATGTGGAGTTGGGAAGATTCGACCTGGTGGGGATTCCTCCGGCGCCGCGCGGCGTGCCGCAAATCGAAGTGAAATTCGATATTGACCGTGACGGAATCGTGCATGTGTCTGCCAAGGACCTGGGCACAGGTAAAGAGCA
>CAYGZJ010000077.1:0-5935 GCA_964354335.1 uncultured Planctomycetales bacterium
TCGCGATGCACGATCATAACGCCGTTTGCCTCAGGGATAATCGCGATAATACATTCAAAACAACCGCAGGATGTCTGCGGGACATCCATCAGGGAATACATGCTTACCTTATCAATAGTCTTATTGGATTTTTGTTTCACGAACTCATTGACGTTCTCCCACTGGCCAAGGCGCGCGTCAAGCACCGTGCCTTTAAGGATGGGCTGGTTTGGCCCGGTAGGCGTGATCTCAAAAGAAGCTTTCGCGTCAAGCCAGGAATAGGCCCCGCATAGCCCTAATCGCTCGGGGGTAACGATACAGACGTGATTTGGAGCGAAAGACTGGCAAAGCAGGCATGAATAATAGGTATCTACACTTTCATCGGTCATACCGCCTAAACGCTCATCGCGCTCACCGTAAGTCACTTTTGCCTGCGTCAAGATCCTATCCACATCCTCCTGCTTAGTGTATATCTTTACCTGTATTTTATCTACGATAGCGCTGTACTCCTGATGCAGCATCGCGTGCAATATCACCCCCAGATGCTTAAGGCGGAATCCTTTATTATATGCTTCGTGGCTGATCCTGATCCAGATCATTTCGCGTTGACCGACATGCATGATGCCCATGGCATAATTGGTAAAGCGATGGATCTGCCGCTCCAGGATCGGCTCAAAGTCCTTCTGCATCTTGCGTCCGAAGATATTGACCACGATCGCCAGCGGCAGTGATTTTGATCCCGCGGGAAGCTGGTCGATATCCGGGCCGATCAATTCCACCTTGCCGTCTTCGACATCATCCGCCTTGCTTTTTGCGGTAAGATACTCGAGGGCGCTGCTGGATTTTCCTCCGAACTCAACATGCAGCTGCTCCCTTCTGACTCTTTCTCCCTCAAACGCGGCAGCATAGGCGACCGGCACAGGAATATTGCTGACCTTGACCTTTACCCCGCGCACCTCAAGGCAGCGCGAGACGATCTTTTTATAATCCAGCTCTTTGACCAGGGCCTCGTAGGTAGTGACTCCCGAGGCTTTTATCTCAGGAATATCCGTATCCGCGATTACGGGAAAACCCATATTGATCGCGCCGGCTCCGGTTGCCACCTTAATCTCATCCACCGCGCCTAAAGCCAGGCCAAAAGCAAGGACACGCTCTTTGGTATACATTAGGCACTTCTGCGCCTGGCCGGCTTTAATCCCGCCAAAGGTCAGCGCCGAGCGGATCGCGAAATTCAGGACATATATCGATGATATAGTGTCCCGGCCGTAAGGAACAATGTAATTATCCCATCCCATCTCGACTTTTTCTTCCAGCAACTGATCAATGATGGAGCGGCCGCCGGAGGAAGATCCGACGAAGGTCAGGATATTTTTTCCCTGAAACTGCCTGACTATATCCACCGCCTTTTTGTTGTCAGGGGCCGCCCCTAATATCAGGGCAACTCCGGACATGCGCCCGTCAACCAGCTGGATCCCCAACTGACGCAATATTGAATCTGTGCAAAAACCTACGCAGTCTTTCTCCGGATCAGTCCCGTAAAGATAACGCAAGGCTACAATAATCTCCTCGCAAAACAACGCGCACATCCCGGCATCTAATGTATTACCCAGATAAGGAAGCCAGATTTTATCCGACGGAGGCAAAGATAAAAGCGACTTGGCGTGCTCTAGAATCGGCAGAGCGTCTTTTAAGGTCTCCACCTTCGCGCCCAAAAGCGCGTTAGCCATAGGAAGATAAAATGCCGTCTCGGGAAAACCTAGCTTTTGGTCAGCGCCCTTCTCTTTAATAGCTTTGTTGAGCGATTCCGAAGCCTGTTTAAAAAGGGCTCCTGCGCCCTGTATCGCCAATGTCGCAACAATCTTAGACATAGATATCTCCTTAATTTGCCCGCTATAACGGGTCAGCAAATTACCCCACAGGGGTAGCCCTTCCTACACCTTTTAAGGAAGGGGCTTATCCCGAAGCCTGCGTATGTACTTTTCTGAGGCAAACCACAGAAAAGTACAAAGCGTTTAGGCGAGGGATTAATGAGCCTGCGATACCCCCTGCAGCAATACACTGCGCAGATTTCTTCGAAATCTGCTTGTAGCTGCAGGGGTAAATTCGCGCAGATAACTTACGTCGCGCTTTCAGCGCCTCCGTAAGTTATGCGCTCATTTAACGTACATAATTTCCGGATCGCTAACCAGATCCGCGATGTCCGGATATCCAAAATCCTCATGAAGCAACCTGTCTTTAAAACCGGAAACATCGATTTTTTCTTTGATCAAACGCAGTAACACTCCGCCGTTTTTGATATTGCCGACCAATACCGAACCGACAACAAATTTATCTTTCAGGATGATCTTTTTATAAACACTTCTCTTGGCATCAGCGATAACAAGCTCCTCACAACCAAGGTCTTGTTCGGTTATATTATGTTTACCCAAAGAAAGCACCGGCAAACCAAAGAAATCCGTGGTGTTCATCGCCAAAGAGCCGTCGTAATTGACGCTAGCTCCTGCCATATTGGCTCCGGCGGCCTTGCCCTGCTCCACCGCGATAGTCCAGAGCGTATTCATGGAAGGTTTACCCAGCGCTACGTCAAAACTCTCGCATACATCGCCTGCCGAGAAAATATTAGGCACGCTGGTCTGCATATGGTTATCTACGCATATACCATTATTTACTTTGACCTCCGTATCTTTAACCAGGTCGCTATTGGCCTGCACGCCGCGGCCCACAACGATAAGCGAGCACTCAAAGGCTTTTCCCGAATCAAGCTTCACCGCCCTTATCTCTCCTTCTCCGATGATCTCGGTGACATCCTGGCCCATCAGCATATCTATGCCGTTTTCTTCCAGCCTCTTTTGCACCATAGACGCTGAATCGGCATCAAGCATCTGCGATAAAACCTGTTTTGATTTAATCACCACTTTTACATCTATTTTTCTTTTTTTCAGAGCATACGCTGCCTTTAGGCCTACAAGCCCGCCGCCTATAACGCAGACCGAGGGAGAAATCAGCAACAGCTCCTGGATATCCTTGGCATCTTTAAGAGTACGTAACCCGAATATGCCTTTTTTCTTTATCCCTTTTATTTCAGGGATCCTGGCATGTGCGCCGGTAGCCACCAAAAGCGTATCGTAATTAAGCTGCGTCTTATCCTCGCATATAACGCGGTTTTTCTTAGGATCCACGCGGTTGACCTTTTTATTAAGCATAAGCTCGATATTATTTTCTTTATAGAAGTTTTCCGGACGGTAGAGGATCGCGCTTTCCTTTACGTCACCGGCAAGATAATAAGAGATCAGGCATCTGCAGTAAGCAGGATAATCCTCATCTCCAACCAGGGTTATCTTCGATGCTTTGTCTTGCGCGCGTATCGCCTCAATCGCCGAAATGCCCGCTGCGGAATTTCCAATAATCAGATAATTCTTCATTTTTTCACACCTGCCTCTTCCTGCCAGAGGATCGCTTCAGTCGGGCAAGCCTTAAGACAGCTTGGCTCGTCTTTATCGATGCATTTATCACAACGCAGCGGCACTTTGGTATTTATATTGGGCCTGATCGCGCCGTACGGACAGGACATTACACACATCCAGCATCCGACGCAGCGGGCCTGATCATGCTCTACAATACCCTTTGTTTGATTATAATTTAAAGCAACGGCCATGCACGCTGCCACGCACTTTGGCTCTTTACAATTCCGGCAGGAAACCGGATAATTGCTGTTTTTTAAGAATATCACTTGCTTTCTCGGCAGGGACTTGACCTCTTCACTGACCGCTTGAAATAACCGCTTACTTTCGGAATGCGCCACCGCGCAGGCGATCTCACAGGACCTGCAGCCCAGGCACTTCTCCACATCATAATATAGCTGTTTCATTATTCGCTTACCCTCTCTTTTAATTTAAGAGCGCTGCGCTTTTTATCGATATGCGCGATCATAAGCTGGGCCATCTTTATTGGGTCATCGCAAAACTCAAACCTTCCTCCTACAACTTCTTCCAGCCCTTTTGTCAGATAATCAGTGAGGTTCTTGCTGCCCAGGGTGGCAAACGGGCTTGCGCCAAAAATGGTATAAACGCCGCTGGCTACAAAATAAAACCCTATGGTTATCGCTTTCTCTGACATCCATTCCGGAGCACAGCCGGCTGCCGGAATATCGGATAAATCCTCGCCCAGGCCGCCTTCCTCTATGATATGAGACGCCGCGGTAAGGATCCGGGAATTGTCCACACAAGAACCAAGATGCAGAACCGGCGGGATCCCCACTGCCTCGCAAATTTCCCGCAATCCCTTGCCGGCGTACTGTGCTGCCTCGGGAATAAGCAGGCCCTGCTTTGCGCAGGCGATTGCCGAACATCCTGTCTGTAAGACCAGGACATCGTTCTTGATCAGCTCTTTTACCAGTGTCGTATGATAATAATCGTGAGTGTGCTTGGGATTATTGCAACCGACTACTCCGGCTAAACCGCGGATCTTTCCGGAAATGATCGCCTCATTCAAAGGCCGGTAGGAAGCGCGGTACTTGCCTCCTAACATATGGAAAACGCCTTCCTTGGTAAATCCGGCGACTAAATCCATTTCATGTTTGGGAATATTCACCTTATCCTTATTTCTATTGGTAAAATTATCCACGCCTATTTTTATGATACTCTTGGCTATCTCATAGGCATGCTCGATTTCAAATTCCACATGGGTCACTCCGGGAAAATGCGCCTTGGAACTAGTGGTAACAAGCTTGGTATGATAACAGCTGGCAATCTCCTGTAACGCCGGCATGATGCATTGCACATCCACCATCATCAGCTCCACAGCACCCGTGACAATCGCCAGTTCCTGCTGCAGAAAGTTTCCGGCTACCGGTATTCCGTGGCGCATAAGCACTTCATTAGCGGTGCAGCAGATCCCGGCCAGATTAATCCCTTCGGCACCTTTACTTTGAGCTAACTTGATTAACTCCGGATCCTGCGCAGCCTTGACCGCCATCTCTGATAACACCGGCTCATGCCCGTGCACCAGGATATTCACATAATTTTCTTTCAAAACTCCGAGGTTGACTTTACCCCTTACCGGCACAGGGCTGCCAAGAATACTGTCCTGCACGTCTGTGGCGATCATAGAGCCTCCCCAACCGTCGGAAAGCGCGCAGCGCATACCATTTTTAATAAGATTCTTATAATCGTTATCCACGCCCATGGTAGTGGTATGCAGCAATTCCACGACTTCACGATCAATGCCGCGCGGAGTAATACCTAACTTCTTCCAGATCTCCCTGCGTTTCTTTGGGGCTCTTTTGGTAAACACTAGCTCCCCTTCCTGCTTGCCGAATTCCTCCAGTAATTTTTTCGCCAGCTCTTTAGCGACCTGTTCTTTCGGGGCGCTTGTGTCGATGCCGAATTCCTGAGCCAGGGCCTTAAATTTTTCTATATCCAGTATTTCATATGAGTGCGAGTGGCTGCCTTTTTTCCCGTGGGGATGATTTTCGGATAACATCGCTAAGGTAAGCGCGACATCCCTGCCATGGTCAGAATGCGCAGAGGCTCCGACAGCGATCTTCCTGGCCAGGTTTCTGGCGGCGATTGTATCGGCATCCGCTCCGCAGACCCCGACCTGAGCGCCTTCGCCAAAGGGATCGATACGGCAGGGGCCCATATCGCAGACAGTGCAACAGACGCCTAATTGGCCGAAGCCGCATTGCGGCAACTGCGCCTCAAACCTATCCCAGGTGGTCTTAATAGATTCATCCTGGGCCTTCTTCAAAACTTCCTGCGTTGCGACGTCAATTGATTTTTCTTTGATACTCGACATTTTATTCCTCCGAATTATAATCCTGATGCATCCAGAACTAACGGTACCTTTGCATCCCACCCGATAGGCATAATATGGATCCCCTGACACATCGGCTTTAATTCCTTAATAAGTCGCGAGGCGATCTCCACGGATTTGGCGACCTTATCCTTGGTCTCTT
>CAYGZJ010000078.1:0-5928 GCA_964354335.1 uncultured Planctomycetales bacterium
AGAAACTTCTTCCTTGGCTTCTTTCAAAACTTCCTGTTTCTCAATAGGTATCTGCATATCGTCAATACCAATGGAAATGCCGCCTACGGTCGCGGAACTAAAACCAAGCTGTTTTAACTCGTCTAGAAGATTGACGGTCGCGGTGTGGCCGAAGCGTTTGTAGCATTCGGTAACCACTTCCCCGACCTTGCCCTTATTCAATTCTCTATTTACAAATCCGAATTCTTTGGGAAGAATCTGATTAAAGATCACCCTGCCAACGGTAGTCACCAGCATCTGCTTACCGGGGATCATCTTTTTCTCATCAATATCAAAAACATTCTCTATGCGCAGTTTTATGCGTGTATGCATCTCTACGGCCTTATCTTCAAAGGCAACCTCAACCTCTTCAGGGCTGGAGAAGATCATATCCGTGCCTTTTGCGCCGGGTTTTTCTTTAGTCAGATAAGAAAGTCCCAGGATTATGTCCTGCGTTGGCGTAAGGATCGGCCTGCCGTCTGCGGGTGAGAAAATATTATTGATGGAAAGCATCAGGATCTTGGCTTCCAGCTGTGATTCCATGGATAGCGGAACATGCACCGCCATCTGGTCGCCGTCAAAGTCAGCGTTGAATGCGGTACAGACCAAAGGATGGATCTGTATGGATTTACCTTCAATAAGGCGCGGCTGAAATGCCTGTATGCCTAAGCGGTGCAGTGTGGGCGCGCGATTCAACAGTACGGGATGGTCCTTGATCACTTCGTCCAGAATATCCCATACCTCGATCTTGCCGCGCTCCACCATTCTGCGCGCACCCTTGATCGTATGCACAAAACCTTTTTCTCTTAATTTTTTGATGATGAACGGCTCAAAAAGTTCCAGGGCCATCTGCTTGGGAAGGCCGCACTCATGCAGCTTTAAGGTGGGCCCTACAACAATTACTGAGCGGCCGGAATAATCAACGCGCTTACCGAGAAGGTTCTGCCTGAACCTGCCCTGTTTGCCTTTTAACATATCGGAAAGCGACTTGAGCGGCCGGTTATTCGCTCCGATGACCGGCTTTCCGTGACGTCCGTTATCCAGCAACGCGTCAACCGCTTCCTGAAGCATGCGTTTTTCGTTGCGGATGATGATATCCGGAGCGTTAAGCTCCATAAGTTTTCTTAAACGGTTATTGCGGTTGATGACGCGCCGATATAGATCATTAAGGTCAGATGTGGCGAATCTTCCGCCGTCTAGCGGGACCAGCGGGCGTAAGTCAGGCGGGATAACCGGCACTATTTCTAAAACCATCCATTCCGGCTGGTTTCCTGATTTCTTGAAATCTTCCACGATCTTTAAATTCTTAAGGGATTTACGATTGCCCACCACCTCTTTGGACTTTTCCATATCGCGGCGCAGTTTACGGCAGTAAGAATCCATATCCAGCTCTTTTAACAGGTCACGGATCGCCTCTGCGCCGATCTTGGCCTTAAAGTTTGAGCCGTATTTGGCCAGGGCCTCCTGATATTTCTCCTCGTTTAAGAGCTCTTTCTTCTTAAGCGGCGTCGTACCGGGGTCGACAACAACATATTCCTCGTAATAAATTATTTTCTCCAGATCGCGCAGCCCGATATCCAGAAGCGCGGCCATGCGGCTGGGAACTGCCTTAAAAAACCATATATGCGTAACCGGAGTCGCTAATTCGATATGCCCCATGCGTTCTCTGCGCACCGCGGAACGGTCAACGGTCACCCCGCAACGATCGCAGGTAATACCTTTAAATTTTATGCCTTTATACTTTCCGCAGTTACATTCCCAGTCGCGCACCGGGCCAAAAATCTTTTCGCAGAAGAGGCCGTCTTTTTCCGGCTTAAGCGTACGGTAATTGATCGTCTCTGCCTTGCGCACCTCTCCCTTGGAAAAAGATTTGATTATCTGCGGAGAGGCGATCTTTATGGAAATATTATCAAATAGAACTATCTCGTCCATTATTTTGCCTTCTCTGTCCTGATATCAAGGCACAATCCCTGCAATTCCTTGATCAGAACGTTAAATGATTCGGGGGTGCCATGTGTCAGGCGCTGCTCACCCTTGACAATGGCTTCATAGATTCGAGTTCTTCCGGATACATCATCGCTCTTAACCGTAAGCATCTCTTGTAAAGTAAAGGCTGCTCCGTAGGCTTCCAATGCCCAGACTTCCATTTCACCGAGTCTTTGGCCACCGAACTGCGCCTTGCCGCCTAATGGCTGCTGCGTGACCAGTGAATACGGGCCGATGGAACGGGCGTGGATCTTTTCATCGACCAAATGGATCAGCTTCATTACATATAGGTAACCGACAGTGATCTTATAATCAAACGGCTCTCCGTTATAACCATCATAGAGCTGGACTTTTCCGTCTTCAGGTAAACCTGCCTTTTTAAGCAGCTCTTTTATCTCCCCTTCAGAGGCGCCGTCAAAAACAGGTGAGCTTACGGATAATCCCAGCGCCTTTGCCGCCCATCCTAAATGGCACTCCAGGATCTGGCCGACGTTCATACGGGAAGGGACACCTAAAGGATTAAGCACTACTTCCACCGGCTGCCCATTCGGCATAAACGGCATATCCTCTTCAGGGACGATCCTGGCCACAACACCCTTGTTTCCGTGGCGGCCTGCCAGCTTGTCCCCCTCGGAGAGCTTGCGCTTGGTAGCGACATAGACCACAACTCTTTTTAAGACGCCTGCGGGCAACTCATCACCGCGCCTGACCTTCTCGATCTCCTGCTCTTCTTCGGCGATTAATTCCTGGATCTGCTCATCAAAGGATACTGCCATCACCTTTGCTTCTTCATTGTCACTGTAATCTGTCTTTTCGACTTTTTTCTTATCAATGCCTAAAAGCTGGGCAAGACGGACGATCTTTTCCTGCTGCAGAAATTCGATCTCCTGCTTATAATAAGCTTTCAGTTCCCTGATCTTCCCCAGTTCCTTGGTCTTCTCTTCTTTTGTCTTTCTGCCGCGCTCTTTGCGCTGGAACACATGCACATCGATTACGACACCTTCCACGCCAGGAGGAACGATCAACGAAGTATCACGCACATCCCCTGCCTTCTCACCGAAGATAGCGCGTAAAAGCCTCTCTTCAGGAGACGGTTCAGAATCAGTTTTAGGGGTGATCTTACCGACCAGGATATCCCCGGGGGATACCTCTGCGCCCATGCGGATGATCCCGTCTTCGTCAAGATTTCGCAGGGCTTCTTCGCTGACGTTAGGAATATCGCGGGTGATTTCTTCATTGCCAAGGCGGGTTTCAGTAGCCTCGGACTCAAACTCTTCAATATGTATAGACGTAAAAACATCCTCACGCACCAGTTTCTCGTTTATAAGAATGGCGTCTTCAAAGTTATAGCCGCGCCAGACCATGAATGCGCAAAGCACGTTTCTGCCCAAGGCGAGCTCTCCGCCCTTGGTGGCAATACCATCGGCAATAGCCTGGCCCTTCTCAACATGCTCTCCCAGTGAGACTATCGGGCGCTGGTTTAAACAGGTATCCGCGTTTGTGCGCAGGAACTTCTGTAAATGGTAGATTTTTTTTCCGATGGCCACCGACGAAGAATCAACGCTGGTCACCCTGCCGGAATCCTGCGCGATAACCACCGTGCCTGAATCGCGGGCCACGCGCTCTTCCATATTAGTGCCTACTAACGGCGGCTCGGTGATCATCAAGGGCACGGCCTGGCGCTGCATGTTTGAACCCATCAGCGCGCGGTTTGCGTCATCATGCTCTAGGAATGGTATAAGCGAAGCCGCCACTGAGACCAGCTGTTTCGGAGAAACATCCATATATTCGACCTGCTTGGCAGGGACTTTCGGAAAATCATCTTTATACCTACAGGTGACTTCTTTTCCCGAAAACTTACCGTCTTCATCCAGGGGAACGTCTGCCTGAGCAATAACCTTACCTTCTTCTATATCTGCGGTTAAATATTCTATTTTTCTGGTGACCTTGCCGTCATCGACTTTGCGATAAGGAGTTTCCAATAAACCTAAAGAATTTATCCTGGCAAAAGAACTTAATGAGGCGATAAGCCCGATGTTCGGGCCTTCAGGAGTTTCAATCGGACAGACCCTGCCGTAGTGAGAAGGATGGATATCGCGCACCTCAAAACCGGCGCGTTCGCGGGAAAGGCCTCCGGGGCCTAATGCGCTGAGCCTTCTCTTGTGCGTCATTTCAGCAAGCGGATTGACCTGGTCCATAAACTGAGAAAGCTGGCTGCGGCCGAAGAAATCACGGATCTGGTTAGAAAGCAGCTTGGAGTTGATCAGATAATGCACATTTAGATTATCGAATTCCCCGAGTATGCTTAAGCGCTCGCGGATGGAACGTTCCACCCTGGCTAGACCGATACGCACCTGATTCTGCACCAGCTCACCGACGCTCTTGACACGCCTGTTTCCCAGATGATCGATATCGTCGATCTTACCCACGCCTTCTTTGAGATGGATCAAATATTCTATTACCTTGATGACAGTGGCGGAGTCCAGGATCCTCTTTTCCAGAGAGACTTCCATTCCCAGCTTCCTATTGAGGATGAACCTTCCGGCCCTCTCCAGGTCATAGCGGGCTGGGTCAAAAAATAATCTATAGAACAGGCCCTCTGCCGCTTCTTTTGTCACCGGCTCTGTCGGCCTCATCTTGCGGTAAAAATCCATGTATGCTTCTTCTTTGTTTTTGGTAAAGTCTTTTTTGAAGGTATTGGCTAGCTCGGGGTACTCTTTTCCGCCGAAAGCGGCGGTTATCTCCTGGTCAGAGGAAAAACCAAGGATGCGTAAAAGTTGTGTTGCGGGGAAATTTCTGCGCCGGTCAACGTAGGCAAGGATGGTTTCTGAAAGATCGAGTTTGAATTCCAGCCATGCTCCGCGGTAGGGGATGACGCGGCCGTAGAACACTTTTTTACCGGTCGGATGAAGCTCTTCCTCAAAGGAAACTCCGGGAGATCGTTGCAGCTGGCTGACAACCACACGCTCATCACCATTGATGATAAAAGTCCCTGTTTCGGTCATCAGCGGCATCTCGCCAAAGTAGGCGTCCTGCTCCTTGGTCTCTTTCGGGGTAGTCAGACGGAATTTTACCTTGAGCGGTGCGGCGTAACTTAAGCTGCGGGTCTTGCTCTCGCCAATATCGTACTTAGGCTTACCCAGCGAGTAGCTGATAAACTCCAGCTTTACCGACCGGTTTGCGTTCTCAAGGGGAAAGATCTCCTCAAAAACTTCCTGTAATCCCTGGCGCTTGCGCTCCCGGACAGGAATATCTATCTGTAAAAACTCCCGGTAGGCCTCAAGCTGCACGTCCAAAAGGTTGGGCAGATCATAAATTTCTTTTATTTTTGCAAAATTCTTACGTTTTATCATGCTCGCTTTCTCTCTTTATTTTTGAGTATGTTGCGAACGAAAATTGCCAGAAACCAAGGTAACCTATTTAAGCTCTACGGTCGCTCCTGCTGCCTCAAGCTTTTTCTTCATTTCCTCAGCTTCTTCTTTGGGAACACCGTCTTTGATCGGCTTCGGTGCAGCATCAACTAGGTCCTTTGCTTCTTTCAGGCCAAGGCTGGTGATGGTGCGGACTTCCTTGATAACGCTGATCTTGCTGGCGCCGGCGCTGGTCAGCACAACGGTAAAGGTGCTCTTCTCTTCAGCAGCAGGCGCAGCAGCAGCGGCTCCACCGCCCATAGGAGCGGCCATCATCGGCATATTCGCCTTGACGCCAAACTTCTCCTCGAGGGCCTTTACCAGGTCTGAAAGCTCCAGTACTGTCATAGTTTCAATTGACTTGATCATTTCCTCTAAATTCTGTGCCATTTTAACTCCTCCTTAATGAGCCCCGACGTAACGTCGGGGCGAATTACCCCGCAATGGGGTAATCATTTGCTATCCCTTTTCTTTTTTTTGTTTGATCTGATCTATGCAAATAACGAACTTCGTT
>CAYGZJ010000079.1:0-5874 GCA_964354335.1 uncultured Planctomycetales bacterium
ATTCCTTGAATTTTGAGTCATTTGAGGGTAATCTATTAGAATATCCGCACTATACCAGACCCGCAAATTTCCGGGGGATGTGCGTACCGCAGATTCTCCTATCCGGAGACCACAAGCGAATCGAGATCTGGAGAAAGAAAGAATCGCTCAAAAGAACCAGGCAAAGAAGACCGGATTTATTAAGAACAAAAAAAGGTAATCGTTAATATCGTTTGGCTCGTTATTATCGTTAATTTCGTTTTAAAACTTTTAAAACAATATTAACGAACCTAACGAAAATAACGAAATTAACGGCATACGGAGGAACAATAATGGACAAGATGAAGTTAGTCGAGCAGGAATATACTAAAAAAGAAATCCCCAGTTTTAATGTCGGTGACACCGTAAAGGTGATGACCAAGATTCCGGAGGGGCCGGATAAGGTGCGCCTGCATCCTTTTGAGGGCGTGGTCATTGCCAGAAGCGGCTCAGGGATACGTCAGAGTTTTACCGTGCGTAGAGTTTCTTATGGCGAGGGGATCGAGCGTGTTTTTCCGCTGTATTCGCCTGCTATCGAGCGCATAGAGGTCTTACGTTCAGGAAAAGTCAGGCGGGCAAAGTTGTATTACCTGCGCGGTAAGATCGGCAAGCGCGCAACTAAGATCGAGAGCAAGGAAGAAAAAGCTTAATATATTAAATTCAAAGTTTAAAATTCAAAGTCAAAAACAATTTTTAAGTTTAAAATTTAAAGCTTTAATCTTATTTTATATTTTGAATTTTTAATTTTGAATTTAGCAAATGTTATATTACGAGAATAAATTTAGGTCTAAGGGTTTTGACTGTATCATCGGCGTTGATGAGGCCGGCCGCGGTCCGCTGGCCGGGCCGGTGGTCGCTGCCGCAGTGGCGCTGGATCCGGGCCGTTTCAAAAACCGCATCGACGACTCTAAGAAACTAACCGCACCAGAGCGCGAGAAAGCATTCCTTGAGATCGTCAGAAAAAGCACCTTCGGTATCGGTATTGTCAGCGAGAAAGTCATCGACCGCATCAATATTTTAGCGGCAACACGCGTAGCCATGGAGCAGGCGATCGCTTCGCTCTTGAAAAAATTAGGACGCGGCAAAAAGCGGCGGACGCACATTATAGTAGACGGGAATATGAATTTGAACGCCGCGCTTGCCCACACCTGTATCATCAAAGGTGACGCTAAGTCAAAATCTATTGCCGCAGCATCCATTTTGGCAAAAGTGACGCGGGACCGTATCATGGAAGCTTACGACAGGGTATTTCCTCAATACGGATTCAAGCAGCACAAAGGATATCCCACGCAGATACATCGGGAAAGGCTTAAGAAATTCGGCCCATCCATTATCCACCGGGAAAGCTTCTTGAATGGCTAATCAGAATCTTCTACTTGCAACAGCAGGCGAAGATGCGGCAGTCAGGTATCTTCAGGAGAACGGTTTTAAGATCATTGTACGTAATTACAGGACAGGGCTGGGAGAAGTCGATATTATCGCCTGT
Source organism: uncultured Planctomycetales bacterium (assembly GCA_964354335.1). Taxonomy (GTDB): domain Bacteria; phylum Omnitrophota; class Gorgyraeia; order Gygaellales; family Profunditerraquicolaceae; genus JAPLLR01. The sequence continues at coordinate 1,505 of CAYGZJ010000079.1, forward strand.
GACCGGGATACCGTTTGTTTCATTGAAGTCAAAACGCGCAGCAGCGGCCGATTCGGCCTGCCGAAGGAAGCCGTTTCAGCGGCCAAACAAAGACAGATCAGCAAGGCAGCGCTGCAGTTTTTGAAAGAGCGCAATTTTCTTAAAAAGAAGGCACGTTTCGATGTGGTCTCGATCTTTTCCGGAGATGGTGTCCCGCAGATCAGCCTGCTCAAGAACGCCTTTGAGTTAGACAACAGTTTTCTTTATTAAACCCATGTTATCAGATATCAAGATTGCCCAAAAGGCAAATAAAATTCCTATCCGGGAAATCGCCCGGAAGCTCGGCATCCCCACGAAGTATCTCATTTCTCACGGCGAGTACATCGCCAAGATCGACCTGAAAATCCTTAAAACAATCAAAAAGAAGCGCCGCGGCAAGTACGTGGTGGTGACCGCGATTACGCCTACTCCGTTGGGAGAAGGTAAGACTGTAACTACAATCGGCCTTTCTATGGCCTTAAACAGGATCGGTAAACTTGCTTCTGTTTGTATACGTCAGCCCTCTATGGGCCCGGTTTTCGGTATTAAAGGCAGCGCCGGAGGCGGCGGGTATTCGCAGGTATTGCCCAGGGAAGAGTTTGACCTGCATTTTACGGGAGATGCGCATGCGGTGGGCCTGGCGCATAATATCGCCGCAGCGTTTATTGATAATTCTTTATTCCGCGGGAATCCGCACGGTATTGATGTCGGGAAGATCTACTGGAGGCGCGCGGTAGATATCGGGGACCGGTTCCTGCGCAACGTGCAGATCGGCCTGGGCTCCAAATTCGACGGTATTGCGCGCGAGAGCGGTTTTGATATCACGGCAAGTTCTGAGATCATGGCGGTTTTGGCTTTAGCAAAGGATCTACCGGATTTACGCAAACGATTAGGAAGGATCGTCATCGCAGAAACCAAGAATGGCTTGGCAGTGACCACCGAAGATATCAAGGTCGCAGGACTGATGACCGTTTTGTTGCGGGATGCCATCAGGCCCAATCTTATACAGACGATTGAGAACACTCCTTGTTTTGTGCACACCGGGCCGTTTGCCAATATTGCCCACGGCAACAGCTCTATTATTCAGGATACAATCGCCCTGGCGCTTTCGGATTTTGTAGTTACCGAATCCGGTTTCGGCGCTGACTGCGGGGCGGAGAAGTTTTTTGATATTAAATGCCGCACCAGCGGCTTAAAGCCGGATGTAGCGGTTTTGGTTTGTTCCATCCGCGCCTTAAAAGCGCACGGCGGTATCTGTAAGGTGATCCCCGGAAAACCCCTTGAGGCCTGCCTGGCAAAAGAAAATATCCCTGCCCTGGCTAAAGGGATCGCGAATCTAGAAAAACAAATTGAAAATGTAAAGATGTTCGGTGTTCCGGTAGTGGTGGCAATCAATCGTTTCGACAGTGACAGCGAGCGCGAAATATTATTCGTAAAAAGAAAGGCGCTGGAGTTCGGAGCTGATGATTGCCAGGTAAGTGATGTCTGGAAGAAGGGCTCAAAAGGCGGGATAGTCCTGGCTAAGAGTGTTGCGCGATTAGCCGAGCAGCCGAATAACTTCAAATTCTTATATTCTCTGGACAGTCCGATTAAGGAAAAGATCAAGGCCATTGCAACCAGGGTCTATGGCGCACGCGATGTAGAGTTTTCAGAGCTTGCTGCGCAGAAGCTGCGCTTGTTTACTGAACGTGGTTGGGATCGTCTGCCGATTTGTATGGCGAAGACACATCTTTCTCTTTCGCATAATCCGGATTTAAAGGGCAGGCCGTCTGATTTCCTGCTTCCGGTGCGCGATATCCGGGCGTTTATCGGAGCGGGATTTTTATCTCCTTTGTGCGGCGCGATACAGACTATGCCGGGCCTGCCTTCGCATCCGAGGGGAGAGGATATAGATATTGATAGCAAGGGTAATATAGTAGGACTAGCGTAGATAAATTCAAAGTCAAAAGCTCAAAAATCTCCCGCCAAGCAATATAAATTGAAGGCGGGATCCCGCCTAGAATTCAATGGGTAGCGGGAAAAACAAGGTCTAATTTTAAAATTTAAATTTTAAATTTGTTTTGAATTTTATACTTTAGACTTTGAATTTTAAGTTGTGAGTCTTCAAATTGGAGCTGAATATGTATAAAGACGAATCACTGAAGAAGTATCTGGATGATCTTGCGGCGAGGTTGCCGTCTCCGGGAGGCGGCTCAGCTGCGGCAATGACTGCGGCCATGGGTGCTGCGCTTATTAGCATGGTGGCTAATTTTACCGTGGGAAAGCCAAAGTACGCGCAACACGAGCAGGAAATGAAAGTTATTTTGGATGCCTCCGAGAAATTTCGTACTGCGTTTATAGAGCTGGTGGACCGGGATGTCGAGGCATATAAAAGTAAAGATGTCCGTAAGGCGCTCGATGTCCCTTGCGCGCTGGCAAGGCTTTGCCATGAAGCTATACAGCTATGTCCGCCATTGATCAGTAAAGGAAACGTTAATCTGATCAGTGATGTCGCAGTGGCTGCGGTATTTCTTGAGGCAGCCTTTGCTGCGGCAAGTTGTAATGTGGAAATAAACCTGAAGATGCTCGGTGATGAAAAGCTTACCAAAGAGCTAAGATCAGAACTAGAACTTAAAGGAAAATTAATCAGTAAAATTCGAGTTGAAACGGAGGCCGGCGTTGGCAAAATTATTAGAGGGTAAACCGATAGCGGAAAAGATCAAGCAGGATATCGCGCTTGCGGTGCAGGCGCTGGGGAAAAAGCCCGTGCTTGCCAGTATTATGGTCGGTGATAACGCTGGCGCCGAGTCGTATGTGAGGAGCCAGAAAAAGACCGCGGAGGGCCTGGGAATAGAATATCAGTTTCATAAGCTTGAGGCAGATACGACCGAAGCAGCGCTTATCGATTTCATCAAGAAGTTAAACGCGGATACGCAGGTAAATGGTATCATCGTGCAGATGCCTCTGCCGCAGCAGATAGATTATAAAAAGATCAGTAATTTCATCTGCCCGGATAAAGATATTGAAGGTATGCATCCTGCGAATATGGGGAAAATAGTTTTTGGCAAGGCTAAAATTCTACCGTGTACGCCTGCAGCGGTAATGGAGCTGCTTGCTGCGACAGGTGTAGACCTGTATGGCAAAGAAGTGGTGGTTGTCGGACACAGCGAGATCGTAGGTAAACCTTTGGCTCTTTTATTGCTGGATAAATTCGCTACGGTTAGCGTCAGTCACATCGGAACATCCAAAGCTGGAAAATTGCAGGAGCATGTGGGCAGGGCAGAGGTTTTGATTGTTGCCGTAGGTAAGGCCGGACTGATCAAGGGTGATTGGGTTAAAGATGGCGCGATTGTTATTGATGTCGGCATAAACCGCGTGGCGGATAAGATCGTAGGGGATGTAGAGTTTGAGGCGGCAGAGAAGAAAGCTTCGTGGATCACTCCGGTTCCCGGCGGGGTCGGGCCTTTGACCGTTACCATGCTCATGCGCAATCTTGTTGAGGCAGCAAAGGCGCAATAATGAAGCGGAAAATTATTACAACCGCAGCAATCGCAGCGGTATTTTTCCATTTTTAAAGACTGGTAAATATGACATTTAAGGAAAAACTGGAAACTGCTAAATTTGTAGTTACCTCTGAAATCGGTCCGCCCAAGGGTATTGAGGTGACTAAGATGCTAGAAGATGCGGAATTGATCCGCGGCCGCGTTGACGGCATCAATGTCACGGATTTACAAAGTTCTGTGATGCGGCTTGGATCTCTGGCAGTCTGCAGCATGCTTAAACAGAGAGGGTTGGAGCCGATATTCCAGATGACCTGCAGGGATAGAAACCGCCTGGCTTTGCAATCGGATCTGCTTTCTGCTGCTGTTTTAGCTATTGAAAATGTCCTGATCCTTACCGGAGACCACACCACCTTAGGCGACCATCCGGAAGCAAAACCTGTATTTGATCTGGACTCGGTGCAGCTTTTGCAGGTGGCGAAGAAATTGCAGGAAGGCTCGGATATGAAGGGCAATAAGCTCGAAGGGGCAAGCCCCAAGTTCTGTTTAGGCGCGGTAGTAAATCCCGGAGCAGATCCGCTGGAGCCCCAGATCGCCAAGATGGAAAAAAAGATCGAGGCAGGCGCTCAATTTTTCCAGACTCAGGCAATATACGATATCAGGCTTTTTGAGAATTTTTTGAGCAAAACAAAACATCTTAAGGTCCCGATTCTAGGCGGGATAGTCTTATTGAAGTCCGCCGGGATGGCCAAGTATATGAATAAAAATGTCGCCGGAGTCTTTGTCCCGGATAGCTTTATTAAAGAGATGGAAGAGACCAAAGACAAACAAGGAAAATCAGCACTTGATTTTATTGATATTTGCCCAAGAAAC
>CAYGZJ010000080.1:0-5858 GCA_964354335.1 uncultured Planctomycetales bacterium
AAGGGGTTATAATGGATGCAGGCTTTAGATCTAACCCCTATTACGGAAGAGCAAAGAAGATGACTAAGGTAGGCGATGACCACATCTCGGCAAAGCGCTGTTATATGACAACCTGCGACCTTGACCATCCGCATTATCGCTTTGGTATGCACGAGATGGATTTTTATCCCGGGAACAAAATGATTTCCAAGGGGGTGACTTTTTATATCGGTCCGGTGCCGATTTTGTATATGCCGAAATATGAGAAAGAGTTCAGGAATCCGCTGTTGAATGTGCAGACTATGCCGGGTTCGCGCAAGGACTGGGGGCCATACCTACTTACGGACTGGTATTTTAATCTTTCGGATGATGTAACCGCGGATATCTTTCTTGATTACCGCTCAAAGCTTGGTATTGCGCAGGGCTTTGGAACGCATTATAATTCTAATCTGATCGGTAAAGGCGATTTTAAATTTTATTACACGCATGAATCAACCACTGAGCTTGACGGCAAAGATAAGCCGGCAGCGGAGTTTCAAAGATACCTTATCCGCTGGCGTCATAAATGGGATATTGACCCTAGCACTAACTTGGTTGCAGAATATTATAAAATTGTTGATTCCAAGATGGCTACGCGCGGCAGCCAGTATCAGTTCCTCAAAGATTATTTCTTCCGGGAATACGAAAAAGATGAACAGCCTCCTACATTTGCCTCTTTTCATAAATCCTTTCAATATTCATCGATGGATTTTGTGATCCAGAAGCGTATTAATCGTTGGTATAACCCCGGCTATCTAGAGAAGCTCCCTGAAATAAAGTTTACAGTGCCGAGCTTGCAGTTTGGAGACACCCGTTTTTATTTTGACAGCAGTTCATCTTTTGTAAATTACAACCTAAAGAACCAGAGCACCATGACCCCTGCGGCAAATGACACTAATCCAAACGTGCACTATAACAGGATTGACACCTATAATAAATTTTTCTCTCCCTTAAAAGTCTCTTTTGTGGAATTTACTCCATACGTCGCAAATCGGGAGACAATTTATAGCAGAGATATAAACGGTAAGACTATCCCTCCCAGAACTATTTTTTATAGCGGCGCGATTATGAGCACTAAATTTTACCGCCTTTTTAATGTGAAAACCAACTTTATGGGGCTGGACTTAAATGATCTTCGGCATGTCATTACGCCTACCGTAGGCTATAACTTTAATCATGAGCCGACAATTCTAGCTTCACGCTTACGCCAAATTGCTGGGGATGGAATAGATAGCCTCAGCCGTAATAATTACTTTGGTTTTGAATTATCCAATAAGCTACAGACTAAGCGGGATGGTGCAAAAATTGATTTATTTGATTTTAGGCTAAATACGACATATTATTTAAAACCAAAAACAGGAGTTAAGCGGGGAAGTAATTTCTCAGATATGATCCTTAATCTAACCTTTTTGCCTACGAAGTGGTTGACTTTACGCAGTGACGCAACCTATAATCGTTCAGTCGCCACTACTGATGATAATTACAATAAATTTACTAACGTTAATTATGATTTAGGTTTTAATTTTGGTAAGGACAGATCCTTTGGGATCGGCCAGCGCTACCAGCGCAAAGCCGGTAACCAACTTACCTCGCAACTGAACTGGCGGATCAGCCCAAAGTGGAGGTTTTCTATTTACGAGCGCTATGAAATGGGAAGCACCCTATCTTTGAAGAAAGGCATAAAAGAACAGGAATATGTGATTAGCAGGGATATGCATTGCTGGGAGGCTGACTTTACCTACAACATTAAGCCTGAATCAGGCCATTCATTCATGATTATTTTCAGGCTTAAGGCTTTCCCCGAGTTACAGTTTAACTTTGATCAGAGTTACAACGCACCTAAGGCTGGTTCCCAGATAAATAAATAAATTATGATACGTTCATTATCTATGTGTTTTAAGGGGGGGGTTTTAACGTGAATATCGCAATTATCGGCTCAGGATATGTGGGATTAGTCACCGGCGCCTGCCTTGCGGAGCTGGGGAACAATGTTGTCTGCGCGGATAACGATGAAAAGAAAGTAGCCGGTTTAAAAAAAGGAGTCGTACCTATTTTTGAGCCGGGTCTTGAAGAGCTTATCGCTAATAATGTCAAGAGAAAGCGACTGTCGTTTACTTCCCGCATTAAAGATGCCGTAAAAAGCAGCGAGATTATTTTTATCGCGGTAAGTACGCCTCCTCAGGAAAGCGGGGAAGCGGATCTTACCGGCATTGAGAACGTGGCGCGTAATATCGCGCTTAATCTTGACGGCTACCGCTTGATCGTGGAAAAGTCAACTGTCCCGGTTGAGACCGGAGAGTGGGTAAAGCGTACCATCTCCACATATATAAAGTCAAATATCAAGTTTGACGTGGCGTCTAATCCGGAATTTTTACGCGAGGGCTCAGCTATCAATGACTTTATGCATCCGGACAGGATTGTAATCGGAGTGGAGTCAAAGCGGGCCAGAGAGCTCCTGACTGATCTATATAAGCCGTTGCACTCGCCAATAGTAGTGACCAACATCAAATCAGCAGAACTTATTAAACACGCCTCCAATGCTTTCCTGGCCACCAAGATCTCTTTTATTAATTCGCTTTCCTGTATTTGCGATATGGTCGGTGCCGATGTGGAAGAGGTCGCAGAGGGGATGGGCCTGGATAAGCGCATAGGGAGGGCTTTTCTTAACGCCGGTGTCGGTTACGGAGGTTCATGTTTTCCTAAAGACCTGGATGCCTTTATCCATATTTCAGGAAAACTTGGTTATGATTTTAGTATTCTTAAGGCAGTCAAGAATGTCAATGAAAGGCAAAAGGCGTTTATTATCAAAAAGATAAAGGAGACTCTTTGGATAATCAAGGATAAAACCATCGGGGTCCTGGGTCTTTCCTTTAAACCGGATACTGACGATATCCGTAATTCTCCCGCTTTAGATATGATACGCAGGCTGCAGGAGGAAGGAGCCAAGATCAAAGTTTATGACCCTCAGGCAATGAAAAAGGCTCAGGAGGTTATCTCTGATGTGACTTTCTGCAAGGACCCCTATTCAGTATGCAAGGGCTCAGACTGCCTTCTGGTGGTTACAGAATGGAATGAATTTAAAGAGCTGGATTTCGCAAAGGTAAAGAAACTTCTTAAGCGGGCGCTGATTATTGACGGGCGAAATATGTATGATCCTGGGGAGTTGATAAAGCTCGGGTTTACTTATGTCGGAGTGGGAAGGAAGACGCGTGCCTAGTTTTCTGAATGATTTTGAGCAAAGGGTTCAAAAGAAAGAGGCAAAAGTCGCCGTGGTCGGCCTGGGCTATGTGGGCCTGCCTTTGGCAGTGGCTTTTGCGAAAAAAGGATTTTCTGTCCGCGGTATTGAATTGGATCGGGACCGGCTGCTCCGCTTAAAAGCGAAAAAGTCTTATATCCTTGATGTACCTGAATCAGAATTGGTCAGTGTCCTTAACCGGGGGACTCTCCAGGCATCAAATGATTTCAGTTCCTTAAAGGACACAGATGTGGTGCTTATCTGCGTGCCTACCCCGCTAAAAAATAAATATACTCCGAACATCTCATATATTAAACAGGCAGTTAAATCAATCGCCGGTAATATTAAGAAAGGGGCGTTGATCATCCTGGAGAGTACTACGTATCCGGGTACAACTGAAGAGGTTATTTTGCCTCTTTTGGAAGAACGCGGACTTAAGCATAACCGGGACTTCTATTTAGTTTTCTCGCCGGAACGCATTGACCCCGGAAACATTCTTTATCCGGTTGAAAAGATCCCAAAAGTTGTCGGCGGGGTCACGCCTCAAGCAACAAAGATGGCTGAGGTTTTTTACAAGCAGGTCCTGACCAAGGTGGTTCCGGTATCCAGCGCCCGGACAGCGGAAGCGGCTAAGTTGCTGGAAAATACCTTTCGCCTGATAAATATCGGCCTTATTGATGAGATGGCGATGATGGCGCATCGCATGGGCCTGGATATCTGGGAGATCATTGAGGCAGCCAAGACAAAACCTTTTGGTTTTATGCCTTTTTACCCCGGGCCGGGAGTAGGAGGCCATTGCATACCTAAGGATCCGCTGTATTTATACTGGAAGGCCCGGCACCATGGTTTTAATTCCCGCTTTATCAAACTGGCTTCCGATGTGATCGCTAAAATGCCGGAATATATCGCCATGCGGGTAATGGAAATTTTACGAAAAAATCGCGCAACCGGTAGACAGGTAAGTATTCTGGTGATGGGCGTGACATACAAGAAGGATATCAAGGATCTGCGCAAGTCGCCTGCTTTGGATGTGATCGCCGCATTACAGAAGAAAAAAGCGCGCGTTTCATATTTTGATCCGCTAATCCCGTATCTTAAGATAAATAGCATCAGTCTGCAGTCAGTGGCATTCAAGAAAGAAGTATTGCGTAAGTTTGATTGTGTGGTCATCGCCACAGATCATTCTACGGTTGATTATCAGGCGCTGCGCGATAGCGCTAAGCTTATTTTTGACTGCCGAAATGTCTATGGCGGGATACATGATGAAAGGATCATACGGCTATGAGCAGGTTTCTGGTAACCGGCGGGGCGGGTTTTATCGGCTCGCACATAGTTGAAGAGCTTGTGCGAAAAAAACATTTTGTCCGGGTGCTGGACAATTTCTCCAGCGGCAAAATTGAAAACATACGCCACCTGGGAAAGAAGATCGAACTTGCTGAAGGCGATATCCGGGAGAAGGGCATCTGCAGTAAAGCAGCCAGAGGCATGGACTTTGTCCTTCACCAGGCGGCGCTGCGCAGCGTGCCGAAATCAATGAATGACCCGCATGGGTACAACGCCGTGAATATAGACGGTACTGTTAATATGCTGGAGGCGTCGAAGGAAGAGGGGATTAAATGTTTTGTTTTTGCTTCCTCGAGCTCTGTGTACGGAGATGTTTCAAAGTTCCCTGAAAAAGAGGATTTCTTGCCCGGGCCAATTTCTCCGTATGCGCTTACTAAGTTAACCGGCGAATATTACTGCAAGATTTTTAGTCTTTATCACGCTTTACCTACTGTCTGCCTGCGTTATTTTAATGTCTTCGGCCCACGCCAATCTCTGGACGATGAATACGCGGTAGTAATACCTAAGTTTATAAACTGCATCTTAAATGATCAGCAGCCGCCGATTTTCGGGACAGGAAAGCAATCGCGGGATTTTACTTTTGTGGAGAACGTCGTCCAGGCCAATATTCTGGCTACCAGGAAAACAGGCTCCAAGGGTCAGGTATTCAATGTTGCGCTGGGAAAAGACTACAGCATTCTAGAGCTGGTAAGAATTCTTAACCAGCTTATAAAAAAGAATATTAAACCAAAATTTCTACCTGTCCGTGCTGGAGACGTATTTAAGACGCTTGCGGATACCTCGAAAGTAAAGAAGTCCCTTGGATTAAGGCCGCGTGTTGATTTTGTAGCGGGACTAAAACTAACAGTTGAATATTTCAGGAGCAAGGATGAATAAAAAGACAGCAGTAGTAACCGGCGGAGCGGGGTTTATCGGTTCTTACTTATGCGAGCGTCTCCTAAGCGAGAGCTATAAAGTTATCTGTATCGATAATCTGATCACGGGAAGCCTGAATAATATCCGCCACCTTTTAAAAGATGCTGATTTCAGGTTTGTTGAGCATAACATCACCAAGTTCATTGATATCGGAGAAAAGGTTGATTTTGTGCTGCATTTTGCTTCTCCCGCTTCTCCGGAAGATTATCTTAAGCTGCCTATCCAGACATTAAAAGTGGGTTCCTTAGGTACACACAACGCTTTAGGTTTAGCCAAAAAGAAGAAGGCAGTGTTTTTGATTGCTTCGACCTCTTCCTCAAGAGAAGCAAGCCCGACTAATATATTC
>CAYGZJ010000081.1:0-5747 GCA_964354335.1 uncultured Planctomycetales bacterium
TTCCGTCAACGGTGGCAACTCGCCCGGTAATGCTGCCGGTTCCGCCAAGCGTAAGCGTGCCGGTGACTGATGTCGTCCCGGTTACGCCGAGTGTAAAATTTGGCCCTACGGTAAAGCCAGTTCCGGTGCCTACATTTAGGTTGCCGCCGACGGCAAAGTTGGCCGCCGTAGTTACGGTTGCCGTACCGCTCAAGGTTAGGTTTCCATTAATAGTGGCATTAGTTACGGTCTTTGCGTTGGATCCGGAAAGTGTAACGTTGTTGAACGTGTTCGCTCCGAGTGTCTGCGCACCGGCAGCATTGAAATTGACGGTGCTGGTGCTGGGAGTGAACCACCAGAGCGTAGTGGTCTGCGGTATAGCAGTCGTCGTACCGCCGCCAACATTCAACGTGCCAGCACCCGAAAATGTGAATCGCGAGCCGCCGTTGACAGCAGTACCGGCACCAGTAAAACTCCCCGTCACTGTGACAGTTCCTGTTGAGACGGTCACGGCGGTAAAGCGTGCGGCGGAGGTTCCTCCAAGAGAAAGCGATCCAGCCGACAACGTACCGGCCCCGACAGCAATCGTTGATGTGAAGCCGTTCCCGGGCCGGGGCATAGTGATGGCTCCCGAAACTGTCAATGAATTAGAGCCGCTTATGGTAATAAGTGTTGTTCCAGTCGTTTGAAATGTCAGCGAAGTGCAAACTGCAGCGGTATCCACCGTCACAGTAATCCCAGCATTAATTGTAACTGTATCTGCTGCGACGGGGACTGCAGCGCCGCCCCACGTCACAGTGCTGCTCCAAACCCCGGTTACACTCGCTGCACGAGCTGCATCCGTAAATCTGGCCTCGGCCACTAATTCAGAAGATTGACCTGCTCCTGTAAGAATAAATGCTACGCCGCGGTAATCTTCAGTGGGAGTAAAGCTTGAGTTGGAGAAGCTGCCGTTTGCGCCTACAATGACTGTTATTATAATATCCTGTAGAGTGTTTTTGTATGGATGTAGAATGAGAGAAACTGTCTCGCCGGGCTGCCAGTTAGAACCCAGAACAGTAACTGTTTCTCCCGGGTAGTAGTCCAGCTGGTTAGTTGCCAGGCTCGCGGCATAGCCAGCTGTTCCGGCAGGGTTAAGTATGAATGTCCCGCGCTCGCCATTTGGTGCAGTTGCATCCACAAAACCGTTAAAATCAGTGTCTTGAGCGCTTGAAGTTTGGATAAACCCGCCATTACCACCTTCAGAGCCGCCGCGAGCGTTAATATGTCCGTAAAAATGAGTGGCTCCATCAGCCCACACGATCACGGTACCGCCGTTACCCAACCCGGTGGCATCGGCGTATATATAGGAATCCCTGTTTACAAGGGTTATAGTGGCATTCGGCACTGTACCTTTGCCTTGAAAATCGCCTCCGATGAGCACCGTGCCGCCGCCAGATACCCCAGAAGCATCGATTTTGGCGCCAATCAGGATGACCTGTTTGCCAAGTAGTTCTACCCGGCCACCAATACCAGATTCTTTGGCTGAAACATCGATTAAGCTACCGGCTTCTAAAATGGTATCGCCGTTTAAGCTATTAAGTATGACATAGCCAGACTGGACATAGATCTTAGCTCCAGCCGATAAAAGAGTTTTTTCTAAACTTATGAGTTCAACTTTATTTAAGGCAGTTATATTTCCTCTGAGTTCGATTTGAGTGGCGTAAAGGGAGAGATTTGCTGCGGATAAAGTAACGCCTTGAGCTGCATAAATGTCGCCATTTTGAGCCTCAAGGATTAAATTTGTGTCTTTATTATACATTATTGCGCCAAAACTATCTCCCTGAGGCGGGCCCCTGACCATGATTGAGGAGCCAATGCCGAAGCTTTCTAGGAGCTCTATTGGCCCTGACACTCTGCTTATATAGGTAAGGGAAGCATCTAAAGTAAGGGGTGTCTCCAGGGAGCCGAACTGCCGGCCGATTACCTTAATAGTGTTGGCAGGTATAATCACTCCCGGGGTGGTATTAATACGGTTGTCAGTTTGCAAGGTGATGTTGGAGCCCTTAAGGTAGGTGACCAGGAGGTCCAGGCCCTCCAAAGTGATAAATTTATCACTTGTGGTGGCCGCACGGATCTCCATATCGCCTTTGGTCTTATATATTTCAGTAAGCGGGCTCATGGTGGCTACGGCAATCTGTTCTGCGGCAATGGAAACTTTGGCTTCAGCCTTAAGGGAAGCATCAGCTGTCATAGTTACGCGCTGCGGAGTTGCTTCTTCTTTGGCGCCTATAATAATATTTGTTGCTTCTACTGTGCCGGTTACTTCTACTTCGCCGCTTGAAACTAAGCGCACAACACCATCGCGGTTTTCTACGCGGCTCGCATTTACGTACCCGCCAAGATTAATTGCTTTTCTAAATATACCCTGCATGCTTTCAGCTTTAAAAAGCACCATTCCTCCCGGGGCTTTTACTATACCGGTTTGCTTGATCTGTTCAGTGATAGGATTGCCCGCGAAATCATAAACCTGGGAAGCGGTAGGCATATCTATAGCAACAGATATTAAACCGTTGCCGGACATCCCTACTGTAACCATGTCACCTGCAGCCATGGCAACAGTGCCAACCGGAGCAATGATCGCGCCTTTATTTTCTATGGCACCGGCTATTAAAATTCCAAAACCGCCATTGCCAATATTTATTGTACCTGCGTTCAATAGAAGGGTATCAATCTGCTGTCTGGACATTTTCTCAAAGACATAATTTGAGTTCAGGAAGTTGGAATTGGTAATATCCCGGGTAGAGGCGATTAAGCTGCCTACATCGATCTTGGCTGTGGGGCCGATATTGATGCCATTGGGATTTATAAGAAGAAATATACCGTTACAGCTTAATTTTCCCAGGATTTCGCTGGCTTTTGTGCCTAAAACGCGGTTTAAAATCTCGTTATTTATGCTGGGGAGGTTCACAATTACGGATTCATTGGTGCCGATATCAAAAGATTTATAATTAACAATAGCCTTATCTGAGGCATTGATATGGAGGGTGGAGGGGTCAGGATTGCTGAATTGGACATCTCCGGAAGCCACATTATCTACTTCAGGCAGGGCAAAGGCGCTGGTGAAAGCCCCTAAACACAGAGCAAGAGTCGCTAATAATATTTTATACGCAAATTTTATGCGCATCTTTTGCCTTTCGTAATATATATTGGCATAAATCTTCTTTGTCCGCGTCAAGTTCTGATACATCAAGATTCATCTTCATTAAGCAGTTGACCAATTCAGTTAGAATACGGTTGCGGGAAAGGTGATAGCCGAACTTAAGGAAATATTCCTTATTCAGCTTATCCAGGAAATCGATCTGGCCGGCATCCAAGAAAGCCACCGTAGTTGTCAGATTTTCCTTATGCACCACGCTTCCATTACCATTCCCGTTCATTTTTCCTCCCTTTTGCTTTGGCGCTTCCTGCGCCAATAAAAAGACCCACAGCCGAAGAGTCAGCCATGGGTCAATAAAAAACCCACAGCCGAAGCGACTATGGGTATAGAAATATACTCTCTGTCTTCTTCGGGAGCTGACTGCCATAGCGCTTGTTTCGCCTTAGGCTCTAATAGCTTTGCGTCTCCGCTTTTCAACGGATTTGCTTTTATCGGAAGCTATAAAGATCAATGTTACTTTCTAATAAAGTATAACATTTGTAGCAAAAATGTCAAGTTTTAAAATTTTAAAAAATCGGCCTTCTCCCGGTTTCTTTAAGGGGGGATGAAACGGGTTCTGAGTGCCTTCCGCCTTTAATTAGAGCAAGGCTTTGTTCGCTAAAGGAATAAATTTTTTTGACTAAACTACTATGAAAACCAAAGAGTTATGGATGTGCGTAAGCAGGCTTTTGAAAACTTGGTCTTTTAAGGTTTATCAGCTGAGCTAAGGATTGTTTTGGATTTTGAAATTCATGAAAAAAGCGATTAAAACGATTTTATTTTTTTAAAAATAAATGCGGCTTTGGCCGTTTTTTTCAAATAAACCCGCTTTTTCCAAAAGTACCGGTTTTGGTTTAGGGAAAGTTACGCGTTTTTATTCTGTCAAATTTTCGCAAAAGTGCCAAAAGGTTTTTTGTTTTGTGTTTTAGAATTTTCTTTGGTTTCCTTTTTTGATCTTAGCAATTTTCGGATTTATTATTTTCCTGTTATTTGAAAAAAGCCAAAAAGAAATAATTCCTGTTTTTAGCTTTTATTTTTTAAACAGGCTTTATCTTTTTATTTGCATGATTTAATTTTTAATTACCCAAACTATTTCTATAATTTTGGAACTTACAAAACAAGTTTTTGTTTCGCGGTCTAATCTTGAAGCGGATTTATTTTTGCATATAACAATCTTTTTCAAGCGTAAAAAATATTTTTTGCCTTGCGCAATGATCATGTTGCTATCAAAAATTTTGCGCAACCATTCATCACTTTAGGTGAGTACGGATTAAATTCAAACAAAGTTAGTTAAATTAAGGCAGGAGTCGACATTTTTTAATATGGAAACAGTCCTGGAAACGTTCCGGACAGCGATTAAATTTTACGGTGTTTTTGGCAAGTTTGGACATTTTTGTGCTCAATTTTAGCCTCATTTTTGTCCAATCTCCCCTCAATAGGGGACGGTTCCCGGGCTTGCAACTATTGTAATTACTCAAGTTGCAATATCAAAATTTAATTTTTCGCTATGCTTTTAACTCGGTTGAAAATCGCATAAAGTCGTTCTTGGTTTTAGATTTATCGAATATCGACGAGGAAAATAAAAATGTGTTCAAGGAACAAAAAATGGGGTCAGAATTATTTTTTATTGAAGCTCCTCTGTTAAAAAATAATTCTGACCCCATTTTTGCTGGCCCATTTTTGGGTGAAAATTAATTCTGACCCCATTTTTGTTGGCCCATTTTTGGGTGAAAATTAATTCTGACCCCATTCTTTATGGTTTTGTAAGTTCATTAAATACAGCTAGTTAGATGACCAGGAACCGTCCTTGATATGTCCAAACTGGGGATTTGGCGTCGGTAGGTACTTAGTAAGCGCTTTCCTCAAGAGAGCTACTTGGTCTTGTTTTGGTTTACCTATACTATATACTTTGTTTGCCACGGCTGATAGACTGTAGAGCGATTGCTCTACGGGGCCAGAAAATAATCACGAAAGCTAATAATGCCCCACCAGCCACGTAAGTTTTTTAAATTTACCTGTTTGCTCTTAAGTTTCTGTTTTCTTTTTGAGCAGACAGGTTTTGCCGCAGTAGGTAGCACACCCGCAGATCCGATAGGGCGGAGCGCGTCAGGAACCGCTAGCCTGGATATCGCAGGCAAGCTCTCAACGCTGCGTCAGAGCATTGCCCCCGATAAATTCCGTCCGTTGCACTTACGCTCCCTGCAATTCGACCAAACCAACAATAATTTCAAAGTGCTTTTAGATAAGGGGACTCTAAAGAACCCGCGAACTCAAGAACTCGAGAACGCCTCTAAGGAGCTGCTAAAGTATTTCTTTATCGGTTTGAGTTTATCCAACGAAAGCTTCTGGGTCAACCTTCGCCCTGACTCACCCGATAACATCATCGATCCCCGGTTAGCCACCACTGATATAGGAAGAATTCTTTTAGAAGCTGACGTAGAGCTTAAGAAAGATACGGCTCTTGCCACTTCTCCGCAGACTCCCGCAGGCAGGCAATACTGGAATAAACTTTATCAAAAAGCCGGGGAACTTTTTGGTTCTGAAAATATGACCATCCCTACACTTACCCGGCCATGGATAGTTCCGGATG
>CAYGZJ010000082.1:0-5722 GCA_964354335.1 uncultured Planctomycetales bacterium
TAAGCCTTGCGCTGCCGCCTCTTCATAACCTGTAGTGCCATTGATCTGTCCGGCAAAATAGAGATTCCTGATCAACTTGGTCTCCAGCGTCGGATAAAGCTGAGTCGGATCAACCACCACATGTTCAATACCATACCCAAAACGGATGACCTTGGCCTGTTCCAGGCCCTCAATGGAATGGATTAACTCCAGCTGCACATCCTCAGGAAGACTAGTAGATATTCCGTTAGGATATATTTCGTTGCTCTCAGTTCCTTGCGGCTCCAGGAATATCTGGTGGCGTTCTTTATCACTGAACCTTACTATCTTATCCTCAATTGACGGACAGTAACGGACTCCGGTTGCCTTGATAATACCGGCATAAAGCGGAGACCGGTTGAGATTTTCACGGATAATTTTATGCGTATTTTTATTAGTATAGGTAATGTAGCAAGGTACCTGTTTCCTGTCAATTTTTTCGGTAAAAAAAGAAAACGGCTTAGGCGGATCATCACCTTCCTGGACGATAAGCTTGGAAAAGTCTATAGTGCTTTTGTCCAGGCGCGCGGGAGTCCCGGTCTTAAAACGCAAAAGATTAAATCCGTGCTCTTTTAAATTATCAGCCAGCCCCACTGCTGCCGGCTCATTGATCCTTCCGCCGCTAAAATGATCAAGTCCGACATGGATTAACCCATCCAAAAATGTACCCGGACAAATGACTACGGCTTTGGCTTCTATCTCTTCGTTTTTATCGGTGATAACCCCTTGAACAATATTGTCCTTAATAATCAAGCGCTTAACCTGCGCTTCTTTGATCTGCAGATTATCCTGGCTTGCGACCAGATCCTTCATGTAGCGGTTGTATTGATACATGTCGATCTGGGCGCGCGAAGATTGCACTGCCGCACCCTTGGAGGAATTAAGGATGCGAAACTGTATCCCGCAGGCATCCGCAGCCCTGCCCATTACGCCACCCAATGCATCGATTTCTTTTACTAGCTGCCCCTTTCCCACCCCGCCAATTGCGGGATTACAACTCATAAGGCCGATATTTTTAGCATTTAGGGTGGCCAAAAGGGTCTTTACCCCCATGCGCGCACTGGCCATAGCTGCTTCAATACCAGCGTGACCGCCGCCGATTATAATGATGTCGTAAGTATTCATACGCGAGAAATTTAAAGATTAAAGTAAAAAATTCAAAACAAGATCAAAGGATAAAGCTCAAAGTTTAAATTAAGGTTTTAAACTTTGGATTTTATATTTGTTTTTAATTTTGAGCTTTAGACTTTGAATTTTACTATTATACTACTTTTTTGCCAGTTCTACTAGGAGGGGCATGATTTCTTTACCGAGGATTTCACCGATCGAACCAAGTTTCGCCGCCTTTTCCGAGAAACTTAACGACCCGTCAGGCTTGATAGAACCGCCGCAGACAACAAAAGGCACAGGATCCGCGGTATGGGCTTTGGCGGCGCAGACCGTAGAGTGATCCGCTGTAACCGCGATAACAGTTTCTTTCATATCCAGCTGCGGCAGTAGGCTGGCGAAAAAATATTTGTCGATTGCTTCAATAATATCCCTCTTGCGCAAAAAATCACCGTCATGCGCCGGCTCATCCGGGCCCTTGATATGCACATAGATTCCGTCGTAATTTTTCAGCGCATCCAGCGCCACCTTTGCCCAGACCGGATAATCAACATCCAGATGGCCGGTTGACTGCGGGATATCAATGATCTCCATGCCGGTCAAAAGCGCTATCCCTCTTTCTACTGGCATTTGCACAAAACAACCGAACTTCAGGTTAAAAAGCGAGCTGATATCGGGAAATTTAGGCAGATGATCCCCCGCGTCACGGGAAAGGATCATATTCGCGGGAAGTTTTTCCTCAGAAATCCTTTTTTTATTAAGCAGCGAGTCCGTAAGGATCTTGTTGGATTTAAGCGTAAATTCGTTAAGAAGCTGCGCTGCCTCTATTGCCTCCGGAGACTTTTCGTATCCGGACATAGGCACGCAGGAATTTATCGCGCTTTCAAAACTTTCCTTTGCCACCCCAAAAAGGCCTTGCCGGCTGTAGGCCGGATCGGTATTGGTTATCCAGCCGGACAGTGCGCAGCGTACACCGCGAATAACCAGTACACCGCGGTGGCCGACCGTATTCTTAAATTCAAAAGTAGCGTTGGAAAGCGAGATTTTAGAATTTATTTCTTTGGCAAGGCTGGTGGCTTCTTCGGTTGAAAGATCCCTGCCTACGCGCCGGTCCTGGATGGTTTTACCATCCTCGCCGGCTGTGGCAAAATTAACGCGTAAAGCCAGGTCTCCGTCACCAACCGGCAACCCTTCCGCAAAAGACTCCAAGGGGCCGCGGCCGGTGTAATAAGTATGCGCGTCATAGCCTAAAAGGCTTATTACCGCGATATCCGACTCGGGGGCGATTCCTTTGGCGACAGGAAAAACAAGACCGGTCTTGCCCTTCTGGGCAAGCCGGTCCATATTCGGGGTGAGCGCTGATTCAAGGGGGGTTTTATTGCTTAACTCTTTAAGGGGAAGGTCCGCTAAGCCGTCCAGGACTACATATATTATTTTCTTCATGCTAGCATTTTGAGAAACCACAGGCGTGACACTTCATACAGCCTTCCTCATGGCGCAATGCGCCGCCGCAATCCGGACAAACTCCTACAATATCTACTTGGTCTTCAACCTCTAATAAAATATGCTCGTCATCGCTGGAATGCTTCATAGCAAGCTGGTTGGCTTCCAGAGACACCTGCACCGGCTGCTGCTGCACCAGCCGTTTCTCGACAATCCGGGCGATCGCGTCAGCGCAGGAAAAAATACGCTGTCCCTTTTCCCAGCTCGGCGACGGACAGCGGATATTTCGCAACTGCTCAATGATTGATTTTATTTCTATGCCTGAACGAAAACCCAAAGAAACAAGACGTCCGATGGCTTCCAGCTGGCTTGCCGCGCAACCGCCAGCCTTACCCATCTGGGTAAAGAGCTCAAAAGGCTTTCCTTCTTCGTCTACATTGATGGTGACATAGAGATTACCGCAACCGGTAGCTACTTTGGTCGTGGTACCGATAGTCACTTCCGGACGGGGACGCGGAGCAATTTCGCGAGGATGATCATGCTGCGCCTTCTGCTCTTTCTTCTGCTGCTCTACGCGGCCGATATTTAACACCTGCTCCTCGCGGCTGTTATCGCGATAAATGGTAATACCTTTGCACCCTAGATCATAGGCCAGGATATAAGCCTTGCGCACATCCTCCAGGGTAGCTTCATGCGAAAAATTAATCGTCTTTGAGGTCGCGTTATGGACATACTTCTGGAATGCCGCCTGCATACGCACATGCCACTCCGGGGCAATATCATGCGCGGTGACAAAAACCTTCTTTACGTCTTCGGGTATCTCCTTTAATTCCTGGATCGAAGTTCCGTCGGCGATCTTCTCCATAAGCTCACGGCTGTAAAAACCGCGCGCCTTGGCCACTTCCTCAAACAAAGGCTCGACCTCCACCAGTTTATCGTTATCCATGACATTGCGAAAATAAGATAACGCGAATAACGGCTCAATACCGGAGGAACATGGCCCGGCGATGATGCTGATCGTCCCCGTAGGGGCGATAGTAGTAAGTGTAGCGTTACGCATCCGGGTAGAACCATCTTTTTTGTCGTAGATACTGCCCTTGAATGCCGGAAACACGCCCTTCTCTTTTCCTAATTCCAAGGATTTCTTATTCGCTTCATCCAGAATAAAAGCCATGACTTTTTCCGCCAAGGCAACCGCGTCTTCGCTGTTATAAGGAATACCTAAGCGGATCAGAAGGCTGGCCCAACCCATCGCTCCCAAACCGATCTTACGGGTAGCCTTAGTCGCCTTCTCGATTTCCGCCAGCGGAAACTTATTTACGTCGATAAGGTTGTCCAGAAAATGCACCGCCAGGCGCGTTACATGGGCAAGCCTGTTCCAGTCGATCTCATGGCGCGTGCCTACTTTTTTAAATAAAACAGCTAAGTTAATCGAACCTAAATCGCAGCTTTCATACGGCAGAAGCGGCTGCTCACCGCAGGGGTTGGTACTTTCGATATTGCCCAGCTTCGGCGTAGGATTATACTGATTGATCCGGTCGATATAGATGATGCCGGGCTCTCCGTTTTTATGCGCCTGCTTTACGATAAGGTCGAATATTTCCGCGCTATTGATCCGGCAAACCATTTTATGGGTGTGCGGGTCGATCAGATCAAACTCTTCGCCTTTCTTAAGCTTAGCCATAAAATCGTCGGTGATAGCGACTGAGATGTTGAAATTATTGATCTTCTTGTTGTCATCTTTGCAGGCGACGAATTCCATGACATCGGGATGATCGACGCGCAAGATCCCCATGTTCGCGCCGCGGCGTGTGCCGCCCTGTTTTACCGCTTCGGTTGCGGCATCATAGACCTTCATGAATGAAATCGGGCCTGAGGCAACGCCGCCGGTAGTCTTTACCACCGCGTTCTTAGGACGCAGCCTGGAAAAAGAAAATCCTGTTCCTCCTCCTGATTTATGAATAAGACTGGTGACTTTGAGTGTCTCAAAAATCGACTCCATAGAGTCTTCGATGGGCAGCGTAAAACAAGCGCTTAACTGTCCGAGATCCTTGCCTGCGTTCATAAGGCACGGCGAGTTGGGCAAAAACTCAAGCTGCGTCATCGCCTGATAAAAAGATTTCTCTAGGTCAGCGATCTCTTTATCGGTCTTACCGTATAACCTGTCTGCCTCGGCTATCGCCGTGGCTACGCGGTGGAACATCTCCTCCGGAGTCTCCACCACCTTACCCTGCTCGTCCTTCTTTAGATAGCGACGCTCCAGGACTTTCAGGGCATTTTCTGATAACTTAAAATTCATTTTTACCTCCCCCAAACCACATTAAAAAAGATTAAGACGTTTTAATTTTCTTACAAAAGCATACCAAGTATATCGCACTGAGTTTTACTTGTCAAGGAAAAAGATACAACAGGTAGTGTAGTCATTTAAAAAGCATACAACAAATTGTGTAAAGAGCTGACTTAGCCCCGCGAGAGAATTATGGACTTGCAGGATTCCCTGACCACCAATTCCGTAGGCAGCATGATCTTTTTTACCGCGACTTTTTTCTTCTGGCCCATCAGCCGGTCCAGCTCCTTGACACTTTCCTCAGCCATTTTAATAAGCGGCTGACGGATAGTAGTCAGGGCCACCGGGCCGTAGAGCCCGGAGGGATTATCATCAAAGCCGACGATCGATAAGTCCCCGGGTATATCTCTGCCTAATTCTTTTGCCACTGTCATCACCTCAAGGGCCATGGCATCGGAGGCGACAAAAACAGCGCTGGCCGGATCAGATGCTTTAAGCAGACTCTCTGCGGCAAGGCGCGCCTGGCCGCGGGAGTAATCGGTCTTAAATACATACTTTTCGTTATAAGGGATTTTATTCTTGGCCAGGCCCCGCTTATAACCTTCAAAGCGCTGCGCTGCTGCCTGCGTGACCACATCACCGCTGATATGCGCGATCTTCTTATGGCCTAGGCTAGCCAGATAATCAACGGCGTCCTGCGCACCCTTTGTGTTATCAATGGAAATACAGGTAACATCCAGATCATTCAATTGATGATTAATAACGACGCAAGGTATACCGCTTGCCATACAATCTTCCAGCTGACGCTGGTTTCCGATGACATCGGCAAAAATAATGCCTCCTACGCCTTTTAGGTTCAAAGAGCTG
>CAYGZJ010000083.1:0-5682 GCA_964354335.1 uncultured Planctomycetales bacterium
CGCTTATCAGTTCGCTAAGGGTTATGTTGGTGGTAAAACCGTTTTAGATATCGGCTGCGGTGAAGGTTACGGCAGCCATTTTCTATCCGGTTATTCCCGGCAGGTCATTGGAATCGACTACAACGCATCGGTTATCGAATATGCGCGGGAGAAGTACCAGGGGGCTAATTTAGAATTCTCAAAAGTAGATATTAAGGATTTAGCAGTTCTTAATAACAAGTTTGAGGTTGTCTGTTGTTTTCAGGTGATCGAGCATTTAATAGATACCGATTCTTTTCTGCAAAATATAAAAAGTACTTTAACCGGAGACGGAGTTTTTATCTGTTCGACTTGTAATAAGCTTGATTCTTCCCCGAATTCATCAGCGCCTCTTAATAAGTTTCATGTAAAAGAGTATCTTCTTGATGAATATATTAAGCTTTTGCGCGGATATTTCGGCACGGTAGAGGTGTATGGATTAAGGCGAAGCAGAAAACTAAATTTTTATCGGCGCCTCAAGAAGATCGGATTATTTAACTTCTTACCTGCTTCGTTTGACCCGGTAAAGCGCTTCTACCGTTACGTAGACTACAGAGGCTTTGTTATTGTAAAAAATGATCTTGCAACAGCTTTAGATTTTATCGCTGTCTGTAGAAAGTAACTCTTGCCATGGTTATTTTTATTGTACTGAATCTTATTGTCTGTATCAGCGCTTATCTGCTGCTAAATCGCATTTTTAAGCTTGCGGATGTTTTTGATTCAATAATCGGTATTTTTATTGCTTATCTGGCCCAGATAATTCTCACTGAGCTTGTTCTTGGGATCTGCGGTATATTAACCCTCCAAAACCTAATATTTCTTAATTTAGCGGTTTTACTTAGTATTTACTATTTTGCGCGCCGTAAACTTTCCGTAATATCTTTTGTCGAAGAAAAGGCCAGCTGGAGAACAGTTTTCCAGAATAAGGATATTCTGTTTATCAGCGCGTTGCTGCTTGGGTTTATTATGGTTAAGGTTTTTGTTAACCTGATCAATCCTCCGTTTGGCTGGGATGACCTTAATTATCATTTTACTTTTCCCGTTGAGTGGCTCAAACACGCAAACCTGGTTAATCCAATCGTTGCCAGCGACGATCCTTTTCCGACATACTACCCAATTAATGGCTCGTTATTTTTCCTATGGCTTATTATTCCTTTTAAGAGCGCGTTCTTAGCGGATGTAGCGCAGCTGCCGTTTTTTCTCGTATCATTTCTTGCTATTATTGGCATTGGAAGAAAACTAAAGCTTCCCGATGTCTATTCGTATTTAGCTGCTTGCTTGTTTGTTTTTATTCCGAATTTATTCAAGCAGCTGCAGATCGGCTATGTGGATATAATGGTAGGCGGATTATTCCTGGTGGCGCTTAATTTCCTTCTTAGCCTAAGATCTAAATTTGTTTTAAGTAACATCGTTTTTTTCGCTTCCAGTATAGGGATATTGATTGGTATTAAGACTACCGCTGTGTCATATTGTTTGTTTTTACTGCTGCCGTTTGTCTATCTGTTTCTTATTAATAGAGATATTGGCATAAGAGAAAAGACGGTTCTTTTAACGGTTTCAGCCTTGATTATCTTTTTGTTCGGGGGTTTTAGCTATCTTAGGAATATTGTATTGACTGGAAATCCCCTTTATCCGCTCAGCCTTACCGTTATAGGAAGAGAGGTCTTTAAAGGGGTGATTGATAAAGTGACTTTTATCGCGCGCAGCCTTACTGAAGACTATGGCTTGGGTAAATTATTATTTCACGAAGGATTGGGTGTGCAGGTCTTGTTGGTCGTATTACCGGGGGCAGTGCTTGCGCCATTTGTAGCAATATTCAAGGATAAAGATAGGGATCTTTTCTTCAAATATATATTAGTTCTGCCGCTTTTGCTTTATTTTGCCTACCGCTATCTTTTGCCGCTGCCAAATTCAAGGTATCTGTATCCGATGCTAGGCGCAGGCGCGATCATCGGTTTCTACGTTTTCTACGCCTTAAAAGTTCCTCAAAAAGTGATCAGGGTGGCCGCGGTGATCCTGGCTATTGCTTCAGCTGCGGAGTGTGCCCGTAAACTAGAGCTGGGATTATCTTTTGCTTTGAGTATTATGTTGTTCGTCTTGCTTGTTTTTATTCAAAAGAATAAGCGTTTTAGAGAAATTGTTTTTTCCTGGGTATCAATAGGAGTAGTTATTATTGCGGGCATCATCGGACTACAGCTTTGCTCTATCGATTATAAAAATAACGAATACGCTCGTTATATTAAGAATTCCCGTTATTGGCCGGATGCGACTAAAGCCTGGGCCTGGCTTAATAATAATACTACGGGAAACGGTATCGCCTATGTGGGAAGGCCAGTTTCGTATCCTTTGTACGGAACAGACCTAAAAAATAATGTTTTTTACGTCTCGGTTAACGCGATTGACCCGATTCATCTGCATGATCTGAAAAATTCCCGCTACCGCTGGGTCGATGCCGAAACAATGCATAAAAGTTTTGAAGAGTGGAATAACTACCGCGGCAATGCTGATTACTCTGTTTGGCTTTCTAACTTAAAAAGAAGAGGAACGGATTATCTCTTTGTCTATTCTTTGCATCATGTTGAGAAAAACGTTCAGTTTCCCTTAGAAGACGCATGGGCAAAGGCGCATGCGCAGACTTTTAAGTCCGTATACAGTAACGAAACAGTGCACATATACAGGATTTATCTATGAAATTAGCTATAGTCATCCCGGCACACAACGAAGAAGAAATAATCGCCCAGACTATAAAAGGCATAGAAGATAAGCTGAAGCTTGATTACGAAATCATCGTAGTTAATGACCACTCTACGGATAAAACAGCTTCTGTAGTAAATGAACTCTTTAGCCGATATTCTAATGTCAGGTTGGTCGATAACGACACCGGGCGCGGTTTTGCGGCTGCGTTAAAGAAAGGTTTCTCTGCGGCAACCGCGGATTTTGTGGTTCCGGTAATGGCGGATCTTTGTGATGACCCTTTGACAATTCAGGACATGTACAAGAAGGCGCTGGAGGGTTTTGATGTTGTCTGCGGTTCCCGGTATACGTATGGAGGGGGCAAGCACGGCGGACCGGCAATGCAGTCTTTTTTCTCGCGTTTTGTTGGCAAAAGCCTGCAGTATTTTATTGGGATCCCCACCTGCGACGTTTCGAATTCCTTTAAGTGTTACCGCAAGCAGGTTTTGGATGCGCTGCGGATAGAGAGTGATGCTTTTGAAATCTCTATGGAGATCGCTCTGAAAGCGTATTTTAAGGGTTTTAAGATAGCTGAAGTAGCCACAGTGTGGAAGGGCCGTTTTATGGGTAAATCAACGTTCTATATCATCAAAGTAGCTCCGAGTTATATTAAATGGTATCTCTGGGCGCTTTTTAATCCCCGGGCCGGCCTACTCCGTAGGAGAGATCGGGAATAGAAATTGCGAAATGTGATTTTAGAGCTGAAAGCCCATTTGGGGAGGGCGCTCCGGACTTTAAACCGTGAGGGCGCCACGCAAAAAGAGGCGTAGAGTATGGCAGATATAGTCTTAGTGCAGCCGAAGGTGGGAGATTGGGATACGGTGCGTTCGCACCCGTCGCTTCCCTTGGGTTTGCTTTCTGCGGCCCGGATGGTCACTAAGGATTACAAAGTCAGTTTAATCGATACCCGGCTTAATAGTTCCTGGAAGAAAAAGCTAAAAGAAGAGCTTGAGAAAAATCCGCTCTGCGTCGGGATCACCACCATGACCGGACGTCAGATCACCTACGCCTTAGAGGTCGCTCAATTTGTCAAAAAGAATTCAAAAGTTCCGGTGGTTCTTGGCGGCATACACGGAAGTCTCCTACCCCGGTCAACCCTTGAGAATGAGTTTATTGATATTCTGGTTATCGGAGAGGGAGAAGTTTCGTTTCTGGAATTAGTTAAGGCCTTGAAGCATAAATCAAGCCTTAAAGATATCCCCGGGGTCTGGTATAAGGAGAATGGGGTTATCCATTCTAATCCAAAAAGAGAGTTCGTAAATTTAGATGATCTTCCGGAATTGCCTTTATCACTCGTAGAATTAAAGAAGTATCTGCCGGTCTTTAAAGGCCGCAGGACCTTTTATTACGAGAGTTCTCGAGGTTGTCCGAACCAGTGCAGCTTTTGCTATAACGCGGCGTATAATAATAACCGTTGGCGTTCTTTCTCCGCATCGCGGGTCATCAAGAAGCTTAAACACCTTGTGCATGAATATGGAATCGGAAGCATCTACGTTATTGATGATAATTTTTTCGTGGACCTGAAGCGCGCACAGGAAATCTTACAGGGGATCATTGACGCTAAGCTTGATCTGATATTAGAAATGCAGGGGATAGCCATTAATTCCGCTTTAAAGATGGATGATGATTATTTACGGCTTATGGTTAAGGTAGGAGTGAAAAAGGTGCATTTTGGCATAGAAACCGGTTCAGACCGGGTGCTTAAGTTGGTTAACAAGAGAATCAGCATAGCGGATGTAATTAAAATCAACAAAATATGGAGTGGACATAATATAGTTATCCAGTATAATTTTATGTGCGGCTTCCCCGGTGAAACATTAGCCGATATCCGTAAGACCAAAGATCTGGTTTTTCAGCTGATGGCGGATAATCCGAATGCGCTTATTTCCCCGCTTTGTCCGTACACGCCTTATCCGGGGACGGCGTTATACGATCAGGCGCTAAGGGAAGGTTTTATTACCAAGCATACGCTGGAGGATTGGCAACGGACTGATTACGGGGATAACCTCTGGGAATCTGCGCAGCGGAAGAAATTTTTGTCATCATTGTTCTTTGCTTCGATGTTCCTGGATACGCACCGCTCAAAAGATATGGTCGATTCAGCTTTTCTAAAAGGGGTAATCGATATTTACAGGCCCATAGCCAGATTCAGAGTTAAGCATTTATTTTTTAAGTTCATGCCCGAACTTAGGATTAAAAACGTATTATTCAGATAATATGCCACAACTTTCTGTAATCATCCCGGTTTACAACGAAGCCAAGACCATTAAGACCCTGATCGAAAAAGTCAATGCCGTAGGCCTGGACAAAGAAGTCATCGTGGTTGATGACGGTTCCAGCGACGGAACAGGGAAGATCTTAAGGGACCTTGCTTTGCCGCATGTTAAAGTGATCCATCATACCAGAAACAGGGGTAAGGGGGCTGCATTCTTGACCGGATTGTCAAATGCGACAGGTGAGTTTATTGTTATTCAGGACGCGGATTTGGAATACGATCCTAAGGAGTATTTCAGGCTAATGGAAGAGATAAAGACTGGTAATGTTGATTTAGTCCTCGGGGCGCGTTTTACCAAGGGCTATCACGGATCTTTGATCCCACGGATCGGGAACCGTTTTTTGACAAATTTACTGAACTTTCTTTTTGGCTCAAAGCTTAACGACATTTTTACTTGCTATAAGGTATGCCTCCGGCAGGCGCTTCTTGGGCTTAATCTTGTTTCGCAATCTTTTACTATTGAGACTGAGATAATGGCCAAGGCTTTAAAAAGAAAGTGGCGCATACGGGAAATCCCCATTTCTTATCAGCCGCGCAGTTATGCCGAAGGCAAGAAAATCCGCGTCAGAGACGGCATTGCCGCGATCATCAGCATCATAAAATACCGCATTCAGGATTAATATGAGCAGAGTTATCCGCTATCTGGATTATGTAAT
>CAYGZJ010000084.1:0-5682 GCA_964354335.1 uncultured Planctomycetales bacterium
ACGTAATATAAACATCCCACCATAATCGAAATACCTATTGAAGAAAGCCCGGTCGCGCGTTTTCTCACCATCATGGAAAAGGGGATCCCCAGCAGGACGATTATCAGGCAGGTAAGCGCAGAGGTGAAGCGCTGGTAGAGGTCAAGCTTTAGGTTGCGGATGAGAGTTGTGGCCCCGCTTCTGGAAAGCTTGTAGATATAATCCTGCAATTGCCTTATGGTCATGTAATCCGGACGATTCCGCTGCCCGATAAAATCAGCCGGTCCCTCCGGGATGGTCATGATCTCTTCTTCGAAATATTGCGGCTCCTGGACAATTTGTCCGCTGGAGTCGAAATCATAGGTGACGCACTGGTAGAATTTCCAGAGGTTGTCGCTGAAAACTCCCTTGTTCGCCACGATTTTTTTGACGATGTTTTGTTTATTGTCGTGCTCTAGGATGGTGACTCCCTCCATGGTGCTGGTTGAAGGGATGTACTTATTAATAAAGAAAAGCCTGTTTCTTGCCCCGTAAATGGTCAGATTTACCATTGCCTCATGTTTTTTTTGCGCCTCGGCAGCTGCTGCCTGCGACCGCTTGCTTTGATCCATGTGGGCCTGCAGCTGTTGGGTGATCGCCATGGCGCTCGGCACAACCCGGTCATTGAGCCAGAACATAAATAAGCTGATTATGAAGCCAAAGACGATCACGGTCCTGGTGATGTTGAAGATGCTCATCCCGGCAGCGCGCATAGCGATGATTTCATTGTCGTGATTGAGCTTGCTGAAGGTGTATATGGTGGCCAGGAGGCAGGCAAAGGGTGCGACCTGTCCGAACATGATCGGAAGATTTGCCACATAATATTTTACCAGGACCATGTACCCGATGTGCAATTTGAGGACGTCTTCCAGGCGGGAGAGCAGGTCAATAATAGTGTAGAGAAAAAGAAAGGTAAAGATGCAGGAGATAAATATGCTGACTACCGATTTAGTGACGTAGCGGTCTAAGATTCGCATAATCTGTAGGTTAAGAATGCCCCGATGCTGCCGAAGATGATATTAGGCAGCCACATGGCGATATGGGGAGGAAGCCGCCCTTCCATGCCCAGGGCTTCGCAGCCGATAAGTATAGGGTAATAGGCTCCGATGATCAAAAGCGCCAGGCCTAAATTGATCGATCTTTCCCTGCGGCGGGTGATGATCGCCAGGGGTATCCCCATGAGCACAAAGACAAGGGCTGAGAAGGCAAGTACGCTTTTTTCCACGATTTTAGTAGAAAGCGGCGCAGGGTTGATGCCTTCTTTTTTGATCTTTGTGATTTCCTGGCGTAGTTCCTGAATGTTCATTTCTTTGGGTTTTTTATTCAGTTTGCCTTTACCTTTGGTTGAAGCAAGGTCTAGATTCATAAAATAAGTCTTAAAATTAAGCTTATAAAAACTGGTGGGGTTCTGCGGATCAGGCTCGTCGCTGGTGCCGTCCATAAGCTTGAGCTTTATGGTGTGTTTTTCCGGGTCGGTGATGAACTCACCGCTTTTTGCGATGATCGTGCGCGTGGGTTTATCGTCTCCCTGCGGTTCGTAGATGCGTACGTTGTTGAGCCGGTTTCTTTTATGATCGACGTTATAGATGAAGAGGACATATTTCTGGAAGGAATTGATGAATACCCCTTCTTCAAAAGCCGCGGTTGGATTCTTGATTCCGATATCAATGAGCGTTTTGCGGTAGGCAAAATGCGCATAGGAGGCAGCTTGATTGTTGAAGATCACCAGCCCTAAACTTATGATGAGGGTGACGGTGAGTATTGGCGCGATGAGGCGGAAGGTGTTTATACCGCTGGCGCGTATAGCCACAATTTCGTTATCTCCGGAAAGCCTGCCCAGCGATAAAAGCGTTGCCACCAAAAGCGCAATAGGCAGCGCATAGGTGACCATGAACGGGGTCATCAGCAGAAAAAGCTTTATGATGCTTACAATGTCAACGCCGCGGTTGATCACCTGGTTGGCGATATCCTTTACTGTGCCGGCCAGGGTCATGACAAAACCCAGGACTCCCAGTGTCAGCAGGAGGGGGGTGAGGAATTCTCTTAAAAAATAATTACGCAGGATTCTCATAGGGTTAGTTCGCCAGGGTCAGGACAAAGACGATATTTGCTCCGGCTTGCTTTAAGGCAAGCGCAGCTTCTGAGGAGGTTGCTGCGGTGGTTAGGACGTCGTCGACCAGCAGTACATTTTTCCCCCGTACGGCATCAGGTGTTGTCACCTGAAAACTTCCGGAAACGTTTCGCAAGCGTTCCTGGGGAGACAGTTCTGTCTGGGTCAAGGTGTAACGGTTGCGCTTTAGCGCTCGGCAGGCGGTATCCTTTTTGAATGCAGCAGCCAGTTTTTCGCAGAGGATCTGCGCCTGGTTGAATTCCCGCTCGCGCAGCCGTGTCGCATGCAACGGTACAGGGATAATCACATCCAGGTCCTCTATCGGTAGGTTATATTCATTAATGAAATCGATCATTAGTTTGCTCAAGGGAATGCCCAGCCGGTCTTTGTTGTTGTATTTTAACTTATGGATCAGCTCCTTGGTCACTCCTTCATAGACGCAGGGGCTGAAGGCGCGGTCAAAGTGCAGCTTTTTCTTTATGCAGGCCGGGCAGATATTTTTGCTAAAGCCCGCCTTTGTCAACTGCCTGCCGCAGCAGTGGCAGAACGGAGGGTTGTTCTTTTTTATCTTAGACCAGCACTGCGCGCAGATAAGATTTTCTATTGCAGATGGTCCAAGCTTGTCCTTGCACACCATGCAGGTTTTCGGATACACAATGTCCGCTAAGCTACTGATTAGCCGTCGCAACATACCATTATGATAACAAGGAGATTTTGATTTGTCAAACTTGTTTATGCCAAAGGGGGACTTAAAACCCTTTCTGTTGGTGAAGGGGCGAATAAGAGTCAACCGCTTAATTGCAGATCTAAAGCTTGAAAATCATGGGATGAGCAGGGTTTATTAGTTGCCAAAACCTTTGCCGGTGGTATAATGTGAAAAATAAAGTGGAACCCCCTTGGCCTAGCCCCGATGGGGCATGGCCAAGGTTCCCTCCCAGAAGCAAAATCACATTCCGCAAATTCCAATCTTTGGCTTAAAGGTCGTGGATTTTGCGGATGGGATTAGCGTCAAAGGCCATATGAAACTAAAGAAAAAGCTCATAATCTTTGCCATCTCTATCGCCGTCATCGCTTTAGGTTTTGCGGTATTCACCATATTTTTTGACCAGGCGGTCCTGGTGAGAAAAGGGACGATTTACCGCCATACCACCAGTGAAAAGGTGGTCGCCTTGACTTTTGACGACGGCCCTTCTGCCGAGTGGACCCCGCTGATATTGGATGAGCTCAAAATCGCAGGGGTAAAAGCTACGTTTTTCATGCTCGGCGAGCATGTGCAGCGGTATCCGGAGATCGCCCGGCGGGTTGTTGCCGAAGGCCATGAAATCGAGAATCATTCTTACGATCATCATGTTCTGATTTATTATAAGACCGATGAGCTGGTAAAAGAAATCAGGGATGCAGAAAAGGCTATCAAAGATGTTACTGGCAGGACAACGCAATACTTCAGGCCTCCGAAGGCATGGCTAAGCTCGGCTGAGAAGAAAACGATAAATGAGATGGGCTATAAGATCATTCTTTGGACGTTAAACTCCAAGGATTGGGTGACCTTTCATGATAAGCAGATTGTAAGCTATATTACCCATCGTATCCAGCCGGGAGATATCTTGCTTTTTCATGATAGCGGAGGAGCGCTGACCGCAGAGGGAGGGAACCGCAAGCAGACAGTCAGGACCATTCCCCGATTGGTGCGTAAGTTAAAAGAGAAGGGTTATAGGTTTGTGACGGTGGAAGAGCTTCTTAAGATCGAGGGGCAGTAATGAACAAAAACCTTAAGTATATTTTGATCCTGGGGGTGCTTAGTTATTTCTTTTTTATTTTCGGCAATAGCATCATCGATCTTACGGTTCCGGATGAGGTCTTTTACACCCAGACCGCCAAGGAGATGCTGCAGCAGAACACCTGGACGACTCCTTATCTGTTTGGAGCGCCGCAATTTGAGAAGCCTATATTTTTGTATTGGCTGATGCGCATCGGATTCATTTTCTTCGGGATCACCAATTTCAGCGCGCGTTTCTTTCCCGCGCTTTTTGCCTCTTTGGGCGTCATCGCGACGTATCTTTTATGCGTCCTCGGCTTCAGGAACCAACGTAAGGCCTTTATCTGCAGCCTGCTATTACTTTCCGGAGGGCTATATATAGGATTGGCCAGGACTGTTTTTACGGATATGATTTTCTCAGTTTTTATCCTCTTTGCGTTGCTTGCCTTTTTCTGGGCGTACGTATGTCCGAAAAGAAAGGGCCCGGGAATCTTGCTTTTTTTCGTTTTCTCCGCATGCGCGGTGCTAAGCAAAGGCCCGTTGGGGATTTTAATACCTGCAATAGTAGTGATCGCTTTTCTTACCACGCAAAATAACCTGAAGTTCTTCGCCTCAAAATATTCTTTCTGGGGAGTTGTTCTTTTTGCCCTGTTCTCTGTTCCCTGGTATGCCCTGATGATCCATAAATACGGCAGCGTATTTATCAATGAGTTCTTTATCAATGACCATCTGCGCCGCCTTATGGAGGCTGAGCATTTAGTGGCTGACACCTGGTATTTTTATCCCGTGACCATGGTTACGGCGATGTTTCCCTGGAGCCTGTATGTTCTGGTCTCTTTATTCTTCCTTTTTAAGGACGCCAGGAAGAAAATTGACCCGATATACCCTTTTCTTATCTGCTGGATTGTCGCGACTTTTCTTATCTTTCAGCCTGCGCATTCAAAGCTGGCCAGCTATATCTTCCCGATGTTTCCCGCCTTGGCAATAGTGGCGGGAGATTTTATCTTTGATGCTGCTTTGCTCAAGAAACGGGAGCGCCCGCTGCTTATTATTTCAATCATCACTTTTGTAGTGCTTATTTTCTTTATAGTAAGCTTGTTCGTAGGCCTGATTGCGTTTCCGGCGTATATCTTAAAATACCTTTCTTCCGGTCTACCGGTATATATTATGATATTTCTGGTATCTCTTTTGGCAGGGTCATTTTTTATTTGTGTTAAAAGGAGGGATTTCCTAAGGAGCGTCTATGCGTTGATGTTTTTCCTCCCCGCTATTTTCTGCGTTGTCCCGGTTATTGCCAAAGATATCGAGCCCTATGTCTCTCCGAAGGACGCCTGCGAGTATCTGCTTAAGAATTACAAGGTTGACGGCTTGCTCTTAAGCTCAAAGTTTTTTGTCCGGGGAATTCGCTACTATACGGATAAAGATGTCGCGGCGATGAATCCCCATGGTAAGAACTTCTTTAGCCCGCATCCCATTCCTTTCCTTGATACCGACGAAAAAGTAGCCGAG
This sequence comes from uncultured Planctomycetales bacterium, assembly GCA_964354335.1. GTDB lineage: Bacteria > Omnitrophota > Gorgyraeia > Gygaellales > Profunditerraquicolaceae > JAPLLR01. The sequence goes on from CAYGZJ010000084.1 coordinate 5,394, forward strand.
ATCCTGCGTAAACAGCCGGTTACCTATTGTATATTCAAGAAGTCTTCTCTTGAAGATATCCAGCGCCAGGAAAAAGATTTTAAGATCGAGCTGTTGAAGGTGATCGGCAACGTTTATCTGGTAAAAGTGGAGCCCCGGACCAAGCGTTAGGAAGGGGGATAAATTACAGGCAGTCCTTTTTCAAAGAAAAGGGGATTGCCTTGTTTATTTAAAAGGACATCTTAAAGTCTGCCCTTGACTGGGCACCTCAGGGATAGTAAAATAAACCTATTATGAATAACGATAAAAT
>CAYGZJ010000085.1:0-5638 GCA_964354335.1 uncultured Planctomycetales bacterium
ATCAGGCGACTAAGGATAAACAGGTCAACATTTTCCTCGCCAAGGTCGAAGCCCTGATGGGGCGGGCTTATAATTCGGCAAAGGCCAAGTCAGACCAGCGAGCTAAAGAACTCCAGCCGGATCCAGCGGATAATTCCGACGCAGCTTACAATATTCGCTCCAAACTTGCGGCTTATAAGGCAGGCGATAATGCGGCGCTGACCACCATCGCGCAGGCTTCACCCGGACTGGGCAAGGTTATGGCCCCGAAGATAAGGGCTGCAGATATAGCTCCGGAAATTTACTCGGGCGATAAAAGTACCCTTAATCTCGGCGGCCTTGCACGTGAATTATACGGGGACCGTGATGAGGCAGCTAAGGCTCCAGCGCCTCCCGCTGATCCTAATGATCCGGCTTTTGCCGGACTGGGAAAACGCTGCAAGGATGGTGCGAAAAAGGTGCAGGAAAAGTTAGCCGCAGCCAAGCCCGGTACCGATGAGGCGAAGTATCTGGCAGAACTAAAAAGCGCGCTCGAACAGGGAGAGAAAAATCCGGCCGAAGCCGTGCGCAATGTGCGCGGTATCTCCGGGCAGGAACTGGCAGTGGTGCTGGGGCAGCTGGGCGTGCCTGCAAGCTCAAAATAAAACCTTTAAGTGAAGCAAAAGGGATATGCATTTGTCCTTGCTGCGGAGAAAAAGTAAAAATCAATCCTTAAAAGGAAGTTGCTTTGATGAACGGCCCTGGTTTCTAAGTAAAAGGAGGATAGCTATGAAAAACGGAAATAAAAAACAACTTTTACTGTTATCGTTGATATTTTTATTAGTTTTTGTTTTTACGGATATGGTATTCGCGAGGGCCGGCGGTGGCGGAGGAGGGGGGAAAGGCGGAGGGATCGTGGGTTTAATATTGCTGCCTTTCTTTATAATTTATTCCATTATCCTAAGCTATTTTCTGACGAAGAAAAACAAAGAGGCGAATGCGCTGATTGGCAAAATTGAGAAAAACGATAAGTTCTGGGATATGGATACCATCAAGAAAAGAGTCGAGCAGACGTATTTTAAGGTGCAGCAGGCCTGGACGGGAAGAGACCAGGATATTGCCAAAGATTATATAAGCGAAGCTCTTTACCAAAAGCATAAAATGCAGACTGACGCTATGATCGTCAACCATGAGAAAAATGTGCTGGAAAGAATAAATCTAAAAGAAGCCAGGATCGTGGAAGTCCTGGATTACAAAGATGACGCGAAAGACAGAATGTGGGTATACATAAGGGGTTCGATGATCGATTATACAATTGACGACCAGACAGGTAAGGTAAAATCCGGGAATCATAATGAGCCTGAGGGCTTTGCGGAATTATGGAAATTTATCCGTTATCCTCATGCCTGGGTGTTGGATGAGATAGATCAGACAGTGACTATAAGTGAATTAGCGGGGTTTGTTTCTTATAGCGAAGAAACCGCGTAATAAAGGGGACGCTTCTGGGGTATTTAAGTGGTTGGAAATAAGTAGGTTGTGAGAGTAAAATGGAATTTGTACTGTTGAACAGGGACAGGGCGCCTTTATCGAGCACCTAAACTGTCGGTGGCGCCTGTCCCTTCTGCTTGGCAAGGGGGTCTGCCCCGACTACTTGTGAATGGGGACAGGGATCCTCGAGCCGTTATTCGTTGGTGGCGTCTGTTCCCACATTAGCTGCGCGTAAAAGCGCGGCTTTTTTGCTTTCCGGAATGGAAAGAATAATTGCGTAAGTCCGCTGGTATGCTAAAATCATATGAAGCCCCTGCGATGTAAAGTACGGTTTTAATGTCGGAGTAAATAGCGATGCAGAAAATAAATTTATTGATAAGAGGGAAAAACCTGGTAGCGATGCTTGTATTCTGCGCCGGGCTATTCTTATCCCTGCTTTCATTTTTCTTACTGCGGGATAAAGAGAATAAAAGCATCCGCATTAGGTTTGAGGCCTTGGCTTCCGACCGCGTAGAACAAATAGAGAATGCTTTTGAGGATAACCTATCGATGCTTTATGTCTTGCGTGATTTTTATGCTTCGAGTATGAGCGTAGAACGCCAAGAGTTCCGTACCTTTACTAAAGGCCTGCTCTCAAGACATCCGGATATATTTGAATTCAGGTGGCTATTACGCATAGGAGGTAACGAGCGGGAGAGTTACGAAGAATCGATGCGTAAGGAAGGTTTCACGGGCTTGAAGATCAAGGAATTTGATAACCATTATGACCTCATTAATGCCGCAAGCAGGCAGGAATATTTCTGCGTCACCTATATTGAGCCTGATCCCGAAGATAAACTTATTTTCGGAGTGGATGTTTCCAGTGATCAGCTGCGCCGGAAAGCTATGCAGGAAGCGCGCGACCATGATACGGCAGTCTCAACCGGAAAAATCAGGGTTGTCGGAGAAAAAGAAGATAAATATGCCATCCGTACCTTTCTTCCTGTATATGCTAATGCATTGCCGCATAATACGCTTCAAGAGCGCCGCGATAATCTTAAAGGATTCCTGGTCCTGCTTTTTCAGATAGATAAAATGACAGAATTAAGCCTGGGCTTTTTTTCTCCTGAAGGCATAAATATTTATATTTATGATAGGACGGAAGATAAGAAGGGCGAGCTTCTGTATTTTCATAGCTCCCGGATGGATACAATGAAAGCCGGGGTAACCGGAATAGCAGGAATAAAGGAAGTAAAAGGCTTTGAGCTAGAGAAGATCTTTAATGCGGCAGGCCGCAAATGGTCGATTATCTGCCGTCCTACGTCGCGATTCTTCGCTGCGCGAAGAAGTTGGGATATCTGGGGGTCCCTGGCTTTTGGAATTATACTTACCTTGGTCGCAGTGGCCTATGTGTCATCCCTGGCTAGCCGCAGCGCGCGCATTGAGGCTTTGGTAGAGAAGCGGACCAGGGAATTAAAGGAATCTGAAGCGCAGGTGCAGCGCGCAGCTGATGAATGGAAGAATACATTCGATTCCATGGTGGATTTGATATTTATTCAGGATAAGGATTTTAATATCCTGCGAGTAAATAAGGCCTTTTGCGAAGCTTTTAAGTCCCGGCCTGAAGATTTAATCGGTAGAAAATGCTACGAGGTCGTGCATAATACGGACAAACCCTGGCCGGGGTGTCCGTCGGTGAAAGTCTTTTCTGAGCACCGGCCGCATATCGAGGAGATATTTGATAAAAATATCGGTATACCGCTCTTGGTGAGGGTATCCCCGATTTTTGACAAAGACGGAAAATTAATCGGTTCAGTGCACATTGCCACGGATATCTCGGAGCGCAAGAAGGCGGAAGATAAAATAAAAGAAGCAATGCGCGTTAAATCCGAGTTTACCTCCGTTGTTTCGCATGAACTGCGCACCCCTTTAACCGCCATAAGAGAAGGGATATGTATTGTCCTGGAGGGTTCGGCAGGCAAGGTGAACGAGGAACAAAAAGATTTTTTGAGCGTCGCCAAAAGAAATGTCGACAGGCTCTGGCGCCTTATTAATGATATCCTGGATTACCAGAGGCTTGACAGCGATAGGATGGAATACGATATAAAAGAAAACGACCTCAATGTGCTGGTAGGAGAGGTAGAAGAGGCAATGCGGCCCCTGGCGCAAAAGAAAAACCTGGAGTTTTCAGTTTCGCTTGCCGATAACCTTGCGAAGGTAAAATGCGACCGCGATAGAATCACACAGGTCTTAACCAACTTAGTGAACAATGCCATAAAATTTACGGATAAAGGCTCTATCGTAATTTCTACGCACAGAAGAGAAAACTCCGTAGTGGTTTCAGTCAGGGATACCGGTAAAGGTATAAGACAGGAAGATATGGACAAGCTTTTCCAGGCCTTCAGCCAGATCAGTTGGGGTAAGGAGAGGGAGATGGGAAGTACCGGTTTGGGCCTTGTGATATCAAAAAAGATCATCCGGCAACACGGCGGCCAGATCTGGGCGGAATCGGAATGCGGCAGGGGAAGCACATTCTCTTTTCTTCTGCCCTTGGTAGGGTAAGGATTAATCGTATGCCGAAGAAGATCCTTGTTGTTGACGACGAACCGGATATCCTGAAGACCGTAAATTTCAGGTTAAAGAAGGCAGGTTACGAAGTTTTAACCGCTGCCAACGGGCAGGAGGCCATCGCGATCATAAGAAAGGAGAAAATCGGCCTGGTACTCCTTGATTTAGTGATGCCGGTCATGGACGGATACGAGCTTTATAGGATAATTAAAGGAGACGAGAACTTTAGAGACATCCCCATTATAATATTATCGGCAAGCGCGCATAAAAATACCGTAGAAGATACCCGTAAAGAATTGAAAGTAGAAGGTTACCTTCTGAAGCCGTTTGAGGCGCAGGAATTATTGGATAACATAAGGAACGTTTTAAAATAATCCGGATACGGGAAGGAGCGTTGATATGAAAAGAAAAATTATGGTGGTCGATGATGAACCGGATGATCTTAAAGTCCTTGAGAAAAGATTATCGGAGGCCGGTTATTCGGTAGTGGCGGTGTCGGAGAGCAAAGAGGTATTGAGCAAGGCGAAAAAGGAGATGCCGGACCTCATACTATTGGATATACTGATGCCGGGTATTGACGGCGCTGAGATCGGCAGGCGCCTGAAAGACGACCCTGAGACCAAAGACATCCCCGTCGTATTCCTCACCTGCCTTTTTACGAAAAAAGATGAGGCAGCGATGGGGCATGTAGTCGGCGGGAATATCTTTATCGCTAAGCCTTACGACCACGAAGGCCTGTTAAAGGAGATAGAAAAGGAGTTAAAATAGCGCCTGAAAGTAATAGTATGTTTTTTTGTCAATACGCCGGAGCTGTAAAAGGATAACTTAAAAAACATGGAAGAAAAAAACAATCCTACGACAAAAATCCTGATCATAGACGACGACAAAGATTTTTGTTGTGTGATAAAACGAAGGCTCTCGGATTTGGGCGGTTATAAGGTGCTTATCGCCAAAGGCCATAATATGGGCCTGTGGATCTCCCACTGCCGCTGGCACAGGCCGGGATTAATTTTACTTGATATCATGATGCCGGGAATGGATGGATTCGAGATATTAAGAAGGCTTAAGAAGGGAGATGTAACTTCAAAGATACCGGTTGTCGTATTGACCGCGAGGAGCGATCTGGAATCAAAGAAAAGAGCGGAAGGCCTTGGCTGCGATGATTACATTTCTAAGCCGGTTGAGGCAGAAATCCTGCGAGTCAGAATAGGGGAAGTTTTAGCAAAACGCCATCCAAGCCCTGAGGTAAATCCGGGATAGCCAGCTAAAAAATCAATAATAAGGGGACGCTTCTGGGGTATTTAAGTCTTTAGAAATAGAGAAGTTGTGAGAGTAAATTTGTAATTCATAGGTTCAAACTTAAGAAAGGGGGCAAGAATGAATAAGAAGCATTGGGTTATTGTGATTATTTTGTGCAGCATTGTTTTAGGCGCTCAGGCATTTACGCCTGTAACAGCGCATGCCAAGACCGTTCAGCATTTTTATGAAGAAGCGTATGGGACATCTACCAAATTTCTTCTTTACAATGTACATATGGCAATATGTATGGTGGATGACGCGTTTCGAAACAATGTTTATACTGCAGAGGAAACAAAAAGGATCATCAAGGAGCAGAAAGCAATCATAGCTGTAGTCACCGATCAGG
>CAYGZJ010000086.1:0-5585 GCA_964354335.1 uncultured Planctomycetales bacterium
TGTGACAGTCAGCTTAAGGACCATCCGCGCGATTCCTCTGGCGTTAATGGGTAAGGATGTCCCTGATTTTATTGAAATCCGCGGAGAGGTGTACATGGTCCGGGAGGATTTTGCCTTACTAAACATAGAAAGAGAAAAAGAGGGAGAAGTCCTGTTTGCTAATCCGCGCAATGCTGCCAGCGGATCACTCAAGCTCCTTGATACCGCTGTGGTGGCAAAGAGAGGGCTTAATTTTTTCGCTCATTCCCTGGGTGATTATAAGGGTGCGGATATCGGCTCACAGCAGGGATATCTGGAAAAGTTAAAATCCTGGGGGGTGCGGGTCAACGGCAACTCCCGGCTTTGTAAGAATATAGAAGAGGTGATCAGCTATTGCCGTAACTGGCAGGATAAACGCGATACCTTAAGTTATGAGATAGACGGAATAGCGGTAAAGGTCAACAGCATAACGCAACAGAAAAGATTGGGATTTACTCTAAAGAGTCCCCGCTGGGCTGTTGCCTATAAGTTTCCCGCGCGCCAGGCGACTACCGTTGTTTTAGATATCGCCGTGCAGGTCGGCAGGACCGGTGTGATTACGCCTGTGGCTAAACTGGATCCGGTTGAGTGCAGCGGAGTGGTGATTAAACATGCCACGCTGCATAATTTTGATGAAATAAGGCGTCTTGGGGTTAAAGTCGGCGACTGTGTCTTGATTGAGCGCGCCGGAGATGTAATCCCTAAGATCATAAAAGTCGTGGAAGCCAAGGGGAAGAAGGTCTTTACTATTCCTAAGTCCTGCCCGGTCTGCTCGGGTAAGGTGGTCAAGGAAAAAGAGGAGGATGTCGCCTATCGCTGTATAAATCCCTTTTGCCCTGCTCAGCTTGAGCGCGGATTGTTGCATTTCGCTTCGCGCTCGGCAATGGATATCGAAGGGATGGGGGAATCGGTAGTCCAGCAGTTAGTCAGGCTTAGATTAGTCAAGAATTTCGCAGATATTTACAAGCTGACCGAAGCGGACCTGGAAAAGCTGGAGTTGTTTAAAGAGAAGAAGATCAAGAACCTACTCCTGGCGATAGAAAAAAGTAAACATCAGTCGCTGGCGCGCCTTATTTACGCATTGGGAATTCGTCATGTGGGGGAAAAAGCGGCATGGGTGTTAGCTAATCATTTCAGAACCATGGAAAATCTGGTTTCCGCCACCCATAAAGAACTTAATGAGATTTACGAGATCGGCCCGGTGATGACAGAATCGATACTTGAATATTTTTCCCAGAGTCAAACCAAGAAATCTGTGGAGGATTTTAAGAAAGCGGGGCTGAACTTAAAAGAGATCGTTGCGCAGGTAAAAAAGTCCCTTATTTCCGGAAAATCATTCGTTTTTACCGGTGAGCTGGAAGGGTATAGCCGTTTACAGGCTGAAGACCTGGCTCGTTCTTTGGGCGCAAACCCGGTTTCCAGTGTCAGTAAAGAAACGGATTTTGTTGTTGCCGGAGCAAATCCCGGATCCAAATATCAAAAGGCTAAAAAGTTAGGCGTTAAAATCATCGATGAGAAAGCTTTTTTGCGTTTAGTGAATCCTTAATCCCATCCGCAGAAATCCTCTGGTCTAATCGCCAGCTGCGGCTAGGCCGGGGATAAATAGTTGCGGAATTGTATTGTGCTTTGCACCCATTCCTAATGGATGGAATGGTGTTTGCTTTCTGCAAAAGGGAGGGAACCTCGGCATTTAGGTCAAGGGGGTTCCACTCAGCGCGGGTACCCGCCCCGTTCATTAATAACTTTTAAGCGGGAAAGGAGATTTTGTATGAAGTTTAAGAAGATCGTTATTAAGTGTTTTATTTTCTTTATGATCATTAATCTGTTAGGATGCGAAGCTTTCATCCGAAAGTTCACCCGTAAGTCCAAGGGGCCGGAAGTCCGCGAAGAGGTCGTTCTGGCTCCGGAGGAATATAAGGGTTCGGGCATGACCAAGGAGCAGATCTACCGCCAGTTTTTCGTGTTCTGGAGGTCTTGGCAGGATGAACTGATCCTGGCGCTTAATTTTAACGACAATCACCGCAAGCAGGTTGACTGCGCTCAGGAGGCGATGAAGAATCTGGTTAATTTGCGCCCGTATCTTAAAGAAGATAAGCAGAAGCAGCTGGATACCTATATTGTTAAAATGAACGATCTTAAAAATTCGATCAACAATGACACCTATTGCCGTAACAGCCTTTGGTATCGCCAGAAGGCAGAGAAGCTGCGCCGGGATATCATCCGGGATCTTTCTTTTCCCAAGATAAAACCTTATATTCTGACATGATCTTAGAGACGATAAGTGTTGGGCCCATGGAAGTGAATTGTTATATTTTGGCTTCTAGGCGCGGCGCCCAGGCGATGATCATTGATCCGGGCGCGGAGTCGCACAAAATAAAAGCGGCCTTAGGCAGGCACAATCTAAGCCCCGCCTTTGTGGTTAATACCCACGGTCATTTCGACCATATTGGCGCGGATGATTCTTTTGGCGTTCCGGTGTATGTGCACAGCCAGGATCTGGATTTCTTAAAGGATGCGAAGGTCAATCTTTCTGCTTTTTTCGGTTTACCGTATCAGGTAAAGTCTCCCATAAAAGAACTCAAAGACAAAGCCAGAATAACTCTTGAAGATATTGAGCTGGAAGTGGCGTATGTTCCCGGACATACTCCCGGAGGCATCGCGTTGATCATGAAAAAACCGGATGAAAAAATCGTATTCACCGGAGACACCCTTTTTTGCGGCGGAATCGGCAGGTCGGATCTAGACGGAGGCAATGAGACCTTGCTGGTCAAATCCATTAAAGAAAGGCTTTTGATCCTTGACGAAGATACAATTGTCTATCCGGGGCACGGGCCTGCATCGACTATCGGCGAAGAAAAAAGAAATAATCCCTTTTTGTCATAAATGAAAGAGCTTATCGATACCTTCCTTAATTATTTATTTGTCGAGCGGGGACTATCCAGGAACACGATGATCTCCTACCGTGAAGATCTAAATACCTATCTTGATTTTATGGGCGAGCTTAAGATCGTAGCGCTCTCTAAAATAACCAGAAATGACATCACCGGTTTCATGCTTAATCAGCGGGACAGAGGCATTGCCGCTAATTCCGTAGCCAGGCGCCTGGCGGCGATACGCATGTTTCACCGCTTTCTGGCGCGCGAGAAAATAGTAAAGAACGATCCTACCAGCTTGATAGATTCTCCAAAACTCTGGAAAAAAATTCCCGATTCGCTAACTTTAAATGAGGTGGAATCACTGATTGCCCAGCCGGATATCCGCGATAAACAGGGAATCCGGGATAAGGCGATACTGGAGACTCTATACGCGACCGGGATGCGTGTTTCCGAGGCAGTGAATTTGCGCACCGATAACGTGAATATGGATATCGGATTCTTACGCTGCATTGGAAAGGGGGATAAAGAGCGCGTTATCCCCTTGGGAAAAAAAGCGATCGCCGCTATTAAACGGTATCTTGAGGTCAGTAGGCCGCGCTTTATGAGAAATAAGCAATCGGATTATTTGTTTGTCAGCCGATTGGGAAAGAGAATTTCCCGGCAGTCGATGTGGAAGATCATCAAGCGATACGCCCGGCAGGCCCGGATTAAGAAGCCGATCCGGCCGCATATCCTGCGGCATTCTTTTGCCACGCATTTACTGGAGCGCGGGGCAGACCTGCGTTCGGTGCAGGAGATGCTCGGGCATTCGAATATCTCTACGACGCAGATTTACACCCATATCAACAAAGACAGGCTTAAGAGTATTCACAAGCAGTTTCATCCAAGGCCCTAGTTTAAATGCAAATTCCAAATTACAAATTCCAAATCACAATTAAATCACAATACCAAATAACTAAACGTAAGGTTTTTGGTTTTTGAAATTATGAAATTGTAATTTGTTTGTTATTTGGAATTTGTTAATTGTAATTTAGAATTTTATCAGGATTAATACATGAAGGAATATTTAGAAAAATTACCGGAAGAGGTGAGGGGTCTCATACGCTTGGCATCAGACTTAGCCGCAAGCAAGAATGTAGCGGCATATCTGGTCGGCGGTTGCGTGCGCGATATGCTTTTGGGCGCTAAAAACTTTGATCTGGATATTGTGGTTGAAGGCGATGGGATCATATTTGCCGAAACCCTGGGCCGGGCTTTGCAGGCAAAAGTCATCCGGCACAGAAGATTCGGTACTGCCACAGTCATCGTAAGGCCGCACTTAAAAATCGACTTTACCACTGCGCGTAAAGAGTTTTATCCTGAACCGGCGCATCTTCCGGTTGTCGAGAGCGGCACCTTGCATGACGATCTATTCCGCAGGGATTTTACCGTTAACGCGATGGCGATAAGCATCGTTGGCAGTGATTTCGGAGAGCTGGTGGACTATTTTTCCGGCAAGAGCGATCTTGTCCATAAGCGTATCCGCGTGATGCATAAACTGAGTTTTATTGATGACCCCACGCGTATTTTGCGGGCGATCCGTTTTGAGCAGCGTTTTGATTTTAAAATCGAGCCGCAGACATTGAAGTACCTCAAAGATGCTTTAGGTTTAAAGATGCTCGAGAAAGTGGAGCCGCAGCGGCTGCGCGACGATCTGATCCTGATCTTAAAAGAAAACCATCCGCTTAAAGAATTAAGGCGCATGCAAAAGCTGACCGGTTTCGATTTTGTTGTACCCAGGCTTAAGATTTCCAGCCCGACCATGGGGCTTCTTAGGTCAGTGGAGAAGCAGATTGACTGGTTCCGCGCGGATATCCCGCAGCGCAGGCATCTTGATGCCTGGCTTATGTATCTGATCGCATTATTGAGCTCTTTGCAGGCCAGTAAGATCGAGGATTTCTGCCGTAGATTTGCTTTGCGCCGGGGAGAAGAGACGCGCATCCTTGGTTATAAAGCTGTCAGCGGCAAGCTTATCGCTAAACTTTGTAATGAAAATTCAAAACCTTCAGATGTTTATGAACTGCTAGAGCCCTTAAGCTACGAAGTAATACTTATGCTGAGGGCAAAATACAAGAATAAGGCGCTGCAGCGGCATGTCCGTGATTTTTTTACAACCTACAACGGAATGCGAATCCATGTTTGCGGAGAAGACCTGCGCAAATTAGGTTTGGCGCCCGGCCCTAGCTACCAGAAGATATTCAAGAGAGTGCTTCATGCCAGGCTTGATGGGAAGGTGGTCAGTAAGGATGATGAATTGGAGCTGGCCAGGAGATATATACGCGCGAAATGAGCGATGATTTAGGTTTGATATTTGGATTCTCCGCCTCATGAGGGTATTCGGCGGGAGAATTGAGGGATAGAACTTAAAAATTACCTTTTACCCCTCGCCAAAACTGGCTAAAATTCTCTTCGATAATTTTAGCCAAGGCTTTGGGGTTAATTCGTCCCGCCGGAGGCGGGACGAATTAAGAAACGGAGTGGAGTTAAATGTCGAGAGCTGACCGGGTAGCTGAAGCGATACGCAAGGAAGTAAGCTTAATCGTCCATGATGAGCTTAAAGATCCGCGGCTGGGGTTTGTCACCATGACGCGGGTGGAATTGTCCGGGGATCTTAGAAACGCCAAGATCTTTTTTAGCGTTTTGGGCAATGAA
>CAYGZJ010000087.1:0-5573 GCA_964354335.1 uncultured Planctomycetales bacterium
GCATCATCCGGAAAACGCATAACAAGAAAAGGACGTTCGGGATTTTCAGGCGCGAAACCGAGCTCAACGATTTCGACAGCGGCTTCCTGTTTCGTTTTGGGATCAAGAAGGATAAAACTCCTGGCCAGCTCTGTGTTAAAACAAACAAACTCTTTTTTCCGAGTGCCTTCCAACGCCTTAACCAAAACAACTTCATCCCACGCGCCGTCTCCCGGTTTTAAACGATTAAGATTCGCTTCCCAAACGGTTTTTGGCTGGATCAGAATCCTTTTATCAGGGCAGAACCTGATATTTGCCTGAGGGTTTCCGGCTTTGTCGCGATAGAAATTCAGGCAATCAAGGCGCACCCTATCGGTAAACCCTGCGGGCCTGAAGAATATACGGCTATTCTTCGATTTAAGTCTTACCGTTTGCCCCGCTTCAGACGACAAAACTTTGCCTTTTTCGCAGCGCAGGGCACGACCTAAGATCTTCTTTGTTGCCTCTTTACCGCGGGCTGCCAGCTCCTCTTTTTTCTCAAGCGTCAGGTCAAAATCCAAAGTCCCGATATCAACCGGGATGTTCACGATCCTGGCCCAATCATCATCCTCGATATGGCGGTTATCCTGGCCCTCAAGCGCCGTTTCAATCGCAGCGCTTGCAATATTGAATACCCTAATATATTTATTAAGCCAGGCGAATAATTTCCCGATAAGCCCGCTTAAAGCCTTCTTATCATGCGGGACTTCCTGTAGCATGAAACCGACGACCGGCTCTCCCCTGCGGCCGGCTTCGTCGTAAACAAAAAGCGGGAAATTACTGAGGAGCCCGCCATCAACAACGCTGCGCACGGCAGCGGGGAACCGCTGCTTATAAACGCCAAGCCAACGATACACTTCGAAGAAGAAAGGGATCCCCATTGACATGCGTACGGCTTCCGCGACCTTAAGCACAGGAGCCGTATTTCGGTCCAGGACAAGCAAAGTTTTATTGGAAATGTCGCTGGCGATCACAGTCAGCGGGATCGGCAGATCCTTAAGTGTCGGCTCGGATCCAAGCTTCTCCTTAAGTTTTCCGGACATCCACTTCTCAAAAGCCTGGCCGCGGTACATGCCGCCGAAAATGGCGAGATTTAAAACGGGCGGGATAATACCCCACCGCAAGTCTTTAAACTGATTGAAATCGGTATCAAAAACGATTTCCTTGATCTTGGGATATGTATATCCGGCAGCGATCAGAGCTGCGGTGATGGCCCCTGCCGATGTGCCGGCCACCTCTTTAAACCACATACTTTGCAACTCAAGCTCTTCCAAGGCCCCCACATAAGCCACGCCTTTTGCTCCCCCACCTTTGAAAACAGAATTAATGATGGTTTTACCTGCCAGGTATTCTTCAAGCTTAACGACAGGGGCACTTTCCTTGTTTTTGGAATCTGTGGAGAGCAGGCTTCTCACTCTTGCAGAAAGAATACTGACCATGAAAGAAAGATGCGGCAGGCTACAAAGCACTGCCAGCAACAAAACAGCGGTAACGGGATGTCCGGATAAGTCGAAGACCGCCGCAAGCGCGATCTTAAGATCAGCCCAATACGCGGCAAGTCCGGTAAGCACAACTGCTACAGCGCCAAATATAAGCAAAAACTGCAGCAATGAATTACCGGCCTTAGCGCTTTCCCCTGTCTTCATTCCTATATAATCCTTATCCGTAATAAGCCCCTGCCTTAAAGCAATCGATATTCCGGAGGTATGCTTTGGGAATTTCATTGTAGGATACGACATATCCTGCTGGGCGATCCAGCTACGTGTAGACCCGCCCGACTGGAGCTTAAGAATCACAGACTCAAAAGGAGGCTCTTTTTCGGCAGGCACGATCTCAAGCGCATTCCGGTCCAGCCAGCAGCAACTATCAATGATGCCGATTTTATCAATTACAATCCCCAGCATTTTACCCAGCGGCAGTTCCGTACCCATGCAATCCGACTGCTGAATTCCTCCTGAAATGAATATTTCTGCGACTTCATCATCAGATTTATTGAGCGCCGACGCCAATGTCTGAACCAAATAATTTCTTCGCACTATTTCTTCAAAAGACTTCGGGGCTGATGCGCCTTGAGGGCCATTCGCGCGCTTACGCAAGAAAGAAAAGAATGCTCCCAGGCCAAACCCTGAAGCAAGTGTGGAAGAAACACTCTTACCTGCTGCCTCCGCAATAACCGGCTCGCCTACTGCTGAATTATAGACAACCGCTATAGCCGCTGCCGCCAAGACACCAGCTGACATCATCACTAAAAGCGGCAACCACGCGGCTCCTGCCCTCCCCTGCTGGTTATCATTTATTGCGGAAAGGTACAGCCTCCGGTCAATCTTTGATAATTCGAATGCGGTAAGATCAACGATTTCCTCAAGACAGGAACAACCGTAAACTTTGACTTTAAGAGAATTGCGATATTTCCTTCTGAATATAAAGCTGATCAGCTTATTAACCACAGATCTGCCGCAAAGCAGCTTGATCCCGATCACCTTCCAGAAGCTATAGGAGGTATGCACAATAACTGGGATATCCAGATTCAACTTCTCAATTCCTGACAAAAACCGTAATGCGGAGTTTTCAAATCGCTCGAATCTGTTCATGGAGCGCAGATAATTACGGCCGCAGAAATAATAGTTTGTCGCGATAACATCGACATCCCTGCCATTCTTGTCCAAATAGCTGAGTGCGTCAATGATATCAGTTACCGCGATAACTTCTGCCTGCGGAAATTCTTTTTTGATCACTCTTTCTAAATCCCTGCGCGCCTCCTGATGATACTCTACGAGCAGGATCTTTCTAAGCCCAAGATTTTCCTGCGGGCCGACAAGTGGCAGATGCGTTTGACTTGGGCTGGCTATATCACAGCCAGATTCATTCCTGTTTTCATTCGGAAGCGGAATACCTAAAGCTAGTGCCGGAAACCAACAATTCCACTTACTGACCATCTCCTCGCTCATTTCAATTCCGTAGTCGAGCCGAGTAAATATAAAAACATAGAATCCGACAAGACCAAGAATAAACCCAATAAGAAGGATCCATATCGCCGCGCGCTCCAGGCGCTGGCGGAATTCAGGCCAGCTCAAGCACTCATCACTTAACTTTTCTCCCGATGCCGCTTTCTTTGTGACCGTTTCATATATTTCTGCCGGCAAAGGATGTTTAACATCCTCAAGAATAGCCGGACACAGCCGTACCGCACGCACCCAGGAATAAATCGCTTCCTCTTTACTGTCAGTATCGTAAAATATATAGCCGAGATTAAAGTATGCTCCGGAGATAGCCGGGTCAACCTTAAGGATCGTCACAAATAATTCACGCGCTTCTTCAAGCTTTTCCTTAAAGCATAGATCTACGGCAACGTTGTATAGCTCCTTTAGCGAATAATTACGCGCATATACGGATTGCCCTCTACGGTAAAGCGCTTCCTGCAGACGCAGGGCCTTGGCTACTTCTGCATTGCCTCTTCTGCAGTCTTTTTCCCGTTCATGAATAACCACTAATTTTCGGATATCCTGCGGCAGGAGTTTGGGATCGATATTCCATTTAGGCTGGCAATTAATACTTTCTGCGGTTGTGTAGAAAAAAGCACGGACAAGAACAGCCGGTGAGCCTCTTATGCCGTTGGCGCGCAGATGCCTGTAGTTAGCGACAGCCGTTTCCCAACTGATTCGGAAGAATCCGCTTGCGAGGGTCGGATTATAAAAATATTTTACCGCCTGGAATAGTTGACTAACAGGGCGCAGCGGGTGCGCGGCGATATTGACCCGCAATTTCCCCAGGTCATCTATAAAACTATCTAACATTCTCAGTGCCGGATAATCACCTGCCCATTTAAAAAGAAAAGTCCTGAGCGCCTCTCCATAAAGCTTGTCATGACTGATCTGCCAAAGCGCATTAAAAACCGTCTGGCAAACCAGAATATTCTGGATCTCAAGCTCATCGGCTTTCTTCGGCAAGAAAGAACCTGATTCCTCGCGCTCAAATGTCGTTATTGCTTCGATAAACTTAGTAAAGAAAACTAAGACTCGCTCCGTCACAGGATCCATGATTCCGGCTGACTCTAATTTCTCCCGCAACTCGTTTAAACCAAGATAAAGCGCACAATACGTCTGACCAACATTGGCCTGCACCATATTTTTAAGAAATTCGCGCACCAGATCTGCGCACGGCTTATTCTCTACATGTTGATACAGCAGTGAGAGAACACATTGATTCGATATTACCTGCTCAAGGACGAAAACACCTCCACGCTCTACTTTCTTTATTGCTATAAGCACCGCATCAATAAAGGTAAGCAGGAAATCAAAAACCAGCCGCGCCTCTTCATCCAATCGTGCTGTGCCAGATATTTCGTCTTTGAGTTCCCCAAGCGCCCGGGCATACTCTGTCAGTATCCGCTGACTAGCACCCCCCGATGACCAGGCCCGCAAGAATGCGGTTATCCTTGCCGCCTCTCCGGGACTGCCCGCGGTAACCTGTCCCAATGCCTGCGTGACGACATATCTAAGGTCAATAAAATCTTTTCTAACCAGGTCACTGGCGCGCTTAAGCGTATCCAGATCGCAGGCGACAAAACTCAGCTTGCCGTCCTTAAACTTATCCTCGATGATGATATTCTTAGCAAAAAGCTCTCCGTGCGCAAAACCCCTGCCGTCATTATGCAGCTGGCGGATCCTTTTTAAGAAATCAACCAGAGAATCAATCAACAATCCCGGTTCTACCGTCTTGAAGAAATCTCCCTTGCCAAGTAAAATTTCCAGGTTGCTTCCGTGTACATATTCCATTATTTGATAATGATAATTCCACTGTAACTGCTCAAGCAATTTCCATTCTGTCTGTGGCACAAATTTCTGCATATCCGACGCGGGAATGGATCCGGCTTCCAGAAGCCTAAGCAATGAGGCAAAATCTTTTTGGAAAATCTGTTCTTTCTGCCAAAAGACTACCTCCTTGCCCATAACACGACAGTAGTCGGAACACTGGTCACTATTCGGCTTGGCGATCTTTATGGCGGTTAATTTTGATGTTGAGATATTCATCGCCAGGAACACCTTAGCGCGCGTGCCTTCGCCGATGGGATGCAGAATTTTATATCCTTTTTCCAGAAAGATTTGGCTGACGGCATTGCTGAAAACATCTGACTCAAGGCCGAATGTTTGTTCTGCCAGCTCGCGCGCATCTGATGCCTTGATAAGTGCAGCGGAAGCGCGAAACGCCTCTTGCGCCTCCATTTCTTTTAAGGGCCCGGAGAGCTTATTCATAATCGAGCGGTTATCGCCTTCACATTTATTCGACCACTTCCAACTATAACCGCCGTCAACGGAAAATTTATAGGTAAATGATCCGGAGAAATACGCAGGCATGTACGCTCGGAATAAATATGAACTGTCATCAAAACTTTCTTCAATCTTCATTTCAATCTGGAACCAATCCTGCGGTTTATCAGCAAGAGAACACCAAAGAAGCATCTTTAACTGCCGGTGCGGATAACGGGGTTTTTTCGTTAACTTCACCCTCATGGTGATATCGACATCGCGGACATTTTCGCAGATTTCAACCTCGTT
>CAYGZJ010000088.1:0-5568 GCA_964354335.1 uncultured Planctomycetales bacterium
CCCGACCTAGTTCTTGGCAGAAAAGTCCGGGCGACACTAAGCCCTGGGAAAAAGCAGAGGGGCAGTCTAAGACCTGGAAAAAAAGCGAGCCAGAATCAAAGCCTTGGAATAAGAGGGATGAAGGGACTGACAACAGAGGTGTAGCCTTTTCTACGCCTTTTAAGAAAAGGGCTAGCTCCAGAGGGGCAGCCTTTTCTACACCTTTTAAGAAAAGTGCTAAACCTTGGAGAAGACACGAGGAAAAATCAAAGCATTGGAAGAAAAGGGATGAAGGGGTGAGTCCCTGGAGAAGGAATGAGGGGGAATCAAAACCCAGGAAGAAAAAAGAGGGGGAGTTTAGGCCTTGGAAGAAAGCTGAAAGCAGCCCTAAACCTTGGGAGAAAAAAAAGGAACATGCGGTCTCCCGGAAGAGCGCCGAGGGAGAGTCTAAATACCGCGCTAAAAGTGATGATGGCGCGCGGAAATCCCGCTTTGAGGGCCGGAAGAAATCTGGTGGGTATAGGCGATGAAGTTAAAGTTGAATGTTTATCCGGTAATCCCGGATATGGAAGATAAGATTGCCGAGATCCTTCAGGTAGCGGTGCAAAAGCGCGCCAAGATCGTGGAGATCGCTTATGGCCAGGCAACAGAGGGGGTTAAGAAGCGGATTCTAAACTTTCTGAATAAGAAAGAAATTCGCCAGCTCTATTCGCGGCTGGAAAAGACAGATAAGGGCTGGGGTAGGATTTATCTGCACTTTAGGTGGTAATGAGGCATAATGTTATGGCAAAAGGAGAGAGGATGTTAAAGAAGCTCATAGGCGGCTTAATTCTAATATTTTTTGTCAACTATTTTTCAGGAGGAGCGTTTGGCATGGAGAATACCATTGTGGTGCTTGAAACAAACCAGGGGGCAATAGAAATAAAGCTCATGCCTGATGTGGCGCCTAAGGCATGCGAGAATTTCACCAAACTGGTTGAAAAGGGTTATTATGACGGGTTGATATTTCATAGGACAATCCCGGGCTTTATGATCCAGGGCGGAGATCCTACAGGGACAGGTGCGGGTGGAAAATCGATATGGGGCAAGCCATTTGAGGATGAGGTCACTCCTAATGTCAAATTTGACAAAGAAGGGCTCTTGGCAATGGCAAATTCAGGACCCAATACCAATGGCAGCCAGTTTTTTATCACCTGTGCTAAAACGCCGTGGCTGAATATGGGGCACACGATTTTTGGAGAGGTTATCACAGGTTCTGATGTGGTGAAGAAAATTGAGAATACGAAAACTGACGCATCAGACAGGCCTGTCAGCGAACAGAAGATCATAAAGGCGTATTTAAAGAAAGGGTCTTTATAACTATGGCTAGGCCAAAGAAGCTTAAGAAAACCGAAAAAGTAATAAGTTGTACCGCATGTAAGAGCCAATCGGATTGCTGCAGGTTAGGGGCTTGGATAGATTTGGAAGAAGCCAAGAAAATAATAGCTTCCGGGATTAAGGGGGATTTCTTTCATTTAGAGAGAGATGATGAATTTCCTTCCGGATTTAAAGTAGGCACCAGTTACGAGGATGAATCATGCTCGTTTCTTGATTCTGACGGACTCTGCTTGATCCATAAGTTTGATTATGGGCTAAAGCCGGTTACCTGTAAGGAATTTCCTTACGAAAACGACAAGGTTTCTCCTATTGCAGATGTTCTATGCGCCGAATATAAATCCAAAAATAAGAAGAAAAGAAAGTCCGGTTGTTAATCCTGGCGGGTTGGCTGAGTAAGAAAAGAGGAGCATAGTATGAAAAAACTGACAGTAGCAGTTTTGATCTTTATTCTATTATTTGTTTTTGGAAATATCTCTTTTGCCGCTACAAGTATTTTGAAGAAGTCAGATAGTCCAGCGGATACTGTCAACAATCCTAATGCAGAAATCCTGGCTAATGAATTTACCGATACCGCTATGGCTGAATTTAGCTCGGTAAGCGCACAGATAAGCTCCGGGGTGGTCAGCTTCCGTACCCATGATTACGCTTTTAAGATGGCTAAAACGCTTCTTGATAGCGGAATAGACGTAAAAGTTAGCGCCATGATCATGCAGAAAGCCTCAGCCTGGTATGGTAAAGCGCTGGTCGCTGTATATAACGAAAAGAACTATAGCGCGGTCATTGAGGATTATGTCAATAAGATCGCGGATTTATTCAGCCAGCAGCAGCTTGATATTAAAGCTCAGTCGCAGATAGCGTTTATGGCTACCGAACACCTGCAAATGATGCATTCCCTCTTTAAAGATATCCGTTAATAGCTAGGGCCAGGGGACGGTTCCCGCCTTAATTATTCATTGCAGCGCAATAACTTACAAGATCAAAGGCAGATTTATGGATAGAATCCTCTATTTACAGAAACAGGATGAGCAGCTTAAGGATTATGAAGCGCTTTGTTTGCGCTGCGGGCATTGCTGCGGCGCAGGAGATGTCGATCCCTGTATTAATCTTGTGCGAGATTGCCAGGACAGGTATTATTGCAAGGCTTATCAGGTCCGTCTGGGAAGCCAAAAGACAGTATCTGGCAAGGAATTTACTTGTGTTGCGATCAGGGAACTCCTTAAGAGAAGAGCGCTTCATCCGCAGTGCCCTTATTATAAGTGACAGGGTTATTTTCTAACAATTCCCTTGAAGATATTCGGGCTTCAGGGTAAAATAGCGCATTAGGAGCTTAGGATGTACGAACATTATCGTCAACCTTTACTTGGTCGTTCCGACTTTTTTGTCCGCCTGTTCTATTGCGGCCTTATTTCTTTTGCGCTCCTGGCGGCAACTATACTGATCGGAGCAGCGTCGTATCATTCCATTGAGAAGCTCTCCTGGCTTGACGCGGTTTTAAATGCTGTGATGGTCATGACCGGCCTGGGGATGGTTACAGGTATCAATACTCCCTCAGCAAAACTATTCACTACTTTTTATGCGCTATTCAGCACGATAATCTTTTTTATGGTCCTGGCGATTCTTTTTTCACCACTTTTGCACCGTTTTCTGCACCGGTTTCATCTGGAAATAGAAAAAGAAGAGTAATTTATGGAAACAAAGATAGGTCATTTGAAAGTCACTATCTTCAGGATCAAAAACCGTGAAGGCTACGCTGCTATCTGCTGCGACCATCTTACCGAGGGCAAGAGCGCCCAGGAAGCTTATGAGCGGATGGTTAAGGCCTTACGCCGGTCAGAAAGAAAGGGACGGTAGCAGCGGATGAGTATGACTAAATTTGCACCTTTTAAGCGTATTGCCATAGATTTATTCTTTCACTTATTTTCCGCGTTTCTTTTATCCGCCTGGATATATTCGATTACGGGAAATATTTTTTATGTCGTCATCTGTATCATGGGAACAATATTCATTGACCTTGATCACTTCATCGATTACTTTCTTCATTTTAAGAGCGGGTTTAGAATAGGCGAGTTTCTCAAATGCAATTATCTTCACTCCGGCAAAGTCTATCTTTTTTTTCACGCCTGGGAGATTAATTTTGTTGTCCTGTTGGCAAGTATAATCTTTAATTCAACGGCTCTTTTAATATTGTTTATCAGCCTTTCGACACACCTACTTATCGATAGCCTTCAGCGCAGTAATCCTTTTACCTATTTTCTGCTTTACAGGAAATATAAGAATTTTCAATGTCATATACTTTTGCCGGAAGTAGTGCGTGAGCGTAGCTTTTTTAAAGCCAGTTCATAAAGGAGGTAGTAATGTTTAAGAGAATATTAGCGGTTATCGTGGCGGTCTTTTTCTTAGGGACAATGTGCGGTTGTATCGCCCTTGTCGCCGGAGCTGCTGGAGGAGCAGGAACAGCGGCTTGGATCTCAGGTAAACTTTCGCAGGAATTTCCCGCTTCCCAGCAAAGGTGTGTCAGCGCAGTCAAGAGTGCTTTAAAATCGCTTAATCTGGATGTCGAAAAAGAAACAGTGAAGTCTGATGTGGCGCAGATCATCAGCAGATATACTGACGGAAAAACAATCTGGATCGATATACATCGTATCACCAAGAACTCTAACCGCATTGGAGTCCGTGTTGGAGCCTCCTCTGATAAAGAAGCGGCGCATAAAATCATGGAGAAGATCGAAAGATATATCTAGGGGACGCTTCTGGCCTGTTTAACATATTGTATTTAATAGAGTTACAAGTACAAATTCAGAATTGCTATGGAGATAATAGTTAAGAAACTAGCTAAGGAAGAGTTGGCCAAAAAAGGCGTGTTTGGCTGGCCGATTTGGGAGAAAGAAGTTTCTTGTTTCCCGTGGTCTTATGACGGTATTGAGGAATGTCTTTTTCTTGAAGGGGAAGTCACGGTTAAAACGCAGGACGGTAATTCGGTAAGTTTCGGAAAAGGAGATTTCGTTACTTTTCCCAAAGGCTTATCCTGTACGTGGGAAATCAAGAAGCCGGTGCGCAAGCACTATAATTTTAAATAATACTTATCAGAAGGAGAAGAGATGTCCAAATCTATTAAAGGCACAAAAACAGAGCAGAATCTTTTGAAGTCATTTGCCGGAGAATCTCAGGCTCGCAACCGCTATACCTATTTTGCCAGCGCCGCCAGAAAAGAAGGATATGAGCAGATCGCCAATATTTTTACCGAGACAGCGGAAAATGAAAAAGAGCACGCCAAGGTTTTCTTTAAGTATCTTGAAGGCGGAGAGGTCGAGATAACCGCGAATTACCCCGCGGGAGCGATAAAAGACACAAGAAGTAACCTCGAGGCCGCGGCTGACGGCGAGAATGTGGAATGGACCACGCTTTATCAGGACTTTGCCAAAACCGCTAAGGACGAGGGTTTTGCCGATGTCTGCCGTTCTTTTGAGCAGATCGCTAAAGTCGAGCGGTTCCATGAGTCGCGTTACAGAAAACTGATCAATAATATAAAAAGCGGTGAGGTCTTTAAGAAGAAGGCAGCGGCAAAATGGCATTGTATCAACTGCGGCTATGTTGTTGAAAGCGCCGAAGCCCCTAAAGAATGCCCCGCGTGCAAGCATCCGCAGGCTTTCTATGAAGTGCTCGCCGAGAATTATTAACCGTTAATGAGATATACCAAAGGTACCGTAGGACGTATTTTTCTGGCAAAGTTTGATAATCATGATATTCTCCTTGATGAGATCTCCCGGCTGATCAAAAAGGAGAAGGTCATGGCAGCGACAATGGTGTTCCTCGGAGCCCTGCGTAGCGGCACGCTTGTTACCGGCCCTAAGAAACCCGTTATCCCGCCGCAGCCTAATAAAGTCAGCTTTGATGGCGCCTGGGAAGTCATGGGTATAGGCACTGTTTTTGTTAATTCTCAAGGTCCGCAGATACATATCCACGCGGCTATGGGCAAGAAGCTAAAGACCCTCATTGGTTGTGTGCGCGAGAAAACGAATGTATTCCTGGTGATCGAGGCAGTTATTTTTGAGTTAAAAGGTATTAAGGCTACAAAACAAATCGATCCAAAGACAGGTCTTAATCTTTTAAGGATTTTTTAAGGAGCAGATAATGCAAGAGATCAAATTTGATTTTAATAATCTTTTCAGCTTCAGTATCGGAAGAGAACACGGAATAGAGGAATCTGATCTT
>CAYGZJ010000089.1:0-5557 GCA_964354335.1 uncultured Planctomycetales bacterium
CATTTCCTCTAAATTCTGTGCCATTTTAACTCCTCCTTATCCCTTTTCTTTTTTTTGTTTGATCTGATCTATGCAAATAACGAACTTCGTTAGAATCTGATTAAGCACAATAGCCAGCCCGGCAATAGGCGCGTTTAAAGTACAGACCACTTGCGCGCGCAATACCTCTTTGGAAGGAAGTTTAGACATGGCCTCTATATCTTCCCTGACTAGCACCTTATCTTTTAAGGAACCGCCTTCAAGCTTTAAAGCCTCATGCCCCTTGGAAAAATCAAAAAGCACCTTGGACGTGGCAACCGGCTCATCCTTGACAAAAATCAGTCCGCACGGCCCTTCAATGCCTTTGACTATCGCTTCCAGGCCGGCGTTTTTTAGGGCGCGGCGGGCAACGCTGTTTTTTACCACAAACAGGTTGGCATTGGATCCGCGTAACGACATCCTTAAAGAGGTGATATCCGGACTTGATAAACCGGAGTATTTAATGATGAATACGGCGTCCGACTTCTTAAGGTTGGTCTTGATCTGGGTCTCGGAAACTTCTTTAAATAACAGGCCTAGTTTTTTCATCGTCTTTTATATGTTTAAGCGCAATCCCGGATTCATGGACGCCGCGATGGAAAGGCTGGTGACGAATTTGCCTTTCACTGAGGTCGGCTTTGCCTCGTTTAGCGCGTCGATGACCCTGGATGCATTGTCGCACAACTGATCGTCTGTGAAAGATACCTTGCCTATTGATAAGTGCACACCGCCCTGCTTATCTACGCGAAATTCCACTTTACCTTTTTTTACGTCGTCAATCGCCTTTTTGATATCATTAGTGACGGTGCCGGTCTTAGGGCTGGGCATCAGGCCGCGCGGCCCCAGCACCTTACCGAGCTTGCTTAAATCCTTCATCATCTCAGGCGTGGCGATACAGCAATCGAAATCTAAAAATCCCCCGGCAACGCGATCAATCAGCTCAATGCCACCGACCAGGTCAGCATGCGCATCACGGGCCTCCTTTTCATGCTCTCCCTTGCAGAACACCGCCACGCGCACCTTTTTGCCGGTGCCGTGCGGAAGGACCACTGTGCCGCGCACCATCTGATCAGATTTTTTACTGTCGACGTTTAAATGAAAATGCAGGTCTATTGAGCCGTCGAACTTCGGAGGGTTCATCTTCTTTAAAGTGGCAACCGCCTCTTTAAGCTGATACACCTTATCTTTGGTGACTAGTTTTACTGATTCCCGGAAACGCTTACTGTAAGTCTTCATCTTCTTTACCCTTCGACAACGATGCCCATGCTGCGGGCAGTACCTTCAATTATCTTTACGGCCTTCTCCATGTCCGCTACGTTTAAATCCTGCATCTTCTGCTTGGCGATCTCTTCGACCTGCTTCTTGGTGACCTTGCCGATTATCTCTTTGCCGGCGATGCCGGATGCCTTGGCAAGGTTAGCCGCGCGCTTTAAGAGAACCGAAGACGGTGGGCTCTTGATGATAAAAGTAAAAGTCCTGTCCTCAAAAACGCTGATGACTACAGGCAGAATAAGGCCATCGCGGCCTTTGGTCTGCTCATTAAACTGCTTGCAGAACTGCATGATGTTGACACCATGCTGGCCTAATGCCGGGCCGACCGGAGGCGCGGGATTTGCCGCCCCTGCCGAAACGTGAAGCTTGATCTGTGCGGTCATTTTCTTTGCCATGATTAAACCTTCTCGACTTGCCAGTATTCAAGTTCCACTGGCGTAGATCTTCCAAAAATTGACACACTCACCTTGATCTTGCCCTTTTCAGGATGTACTTCTTCGATGGTACCATTAAAGTTTAAGAACGGCCCTTCGGTTACCCTCACCTGCTCGCCTTTTTCGAAGACGATCTTAGGGCTTGGCTTGGCCGCTGTATCCTGAGTCTTCTTTAAGATGCCCTCGACTTCGATCTGCGTAAGCGGCTGAGGCTTCTTGCCGGGGCCGATAAAGCCGGTGACTCCGGGTATATTCTTAACAAATAAATATGTGGCTTCGGTTAATTCCATCTCTACAAGCAGATAACCAGGAAAGAATTTCCTCTGCGAGATGCGCTTTTTTCCGGAGCGCACTTCCGATACCTGTTCGGTGGGAACGACTACCTGAGTAACAGATTCCTGCATGCCATCGCAGGCAATCCTGTTGTCCAAAGCCGTCTTGACTTTTTCTTCGGAACCAGTCTGTGTATGAACGACGTACCAATGTTTCATTTCAGCAAAACACTCAATGTTTTTGAAAGGAAGCTGTCAACCGCAAATAAAAACATCGCCATTATGATAGTGGTGCCAATGACGACAGCGGTAGACTGGATAAGCTCCTGGCGGCTGCTCCAGGCGACCTTTCCCAGCTCTACCTTTACCTCTTTTACGAACGTTGTGATTTTGGCGAATATTTTCATAGTTTATTGCCTGCGCCCTAAATTAATCAGGAGCGGCAGGAGTCGAACCTGCAGTCGCGGTTTTGGAGACCGCTGGTTTGCCATTAACCGACGCCCCTAAGAATTATTTAATTTCCTTATGCGGGGTATGCTTGTGGCAGGACTTACAGAATTTCCTGATCTCTAATCGGTCCTGATGCGTTTTTTTATTCTTTGTCGTCGTGTAATTTCTGTTCTTGCAAACCGTACATTCGAGCGTTATGGTTTCGCGCATTTTATTTTAAGCTGGAGACGAGAATCGAACCCGTGACCCCGTCCTTACCAAGGACGTGCTCTACCGACTGAGCTACTCCAGCATTTGAGTTGTGCTCCGTCGGAGCATTATCACAAAATACAAAAAAATTCCCTCAAGAATTCTCAACGAAAATTCTTTATTTTGTCTGTAATAGGAACTTAAGTTATTGGCACCGATGAACTTTACGTGAGCAGTTAAATATACACTACTAAGGCTCATTTGTCAACCTTTTTTTCGGAAATTTTTAAATAAAACTGATTATTTGCAAAAATGGGCTAAATTGGCGAAATCCTGCAGGTTTAGGTCTTCGGGGCGGATATTGGAATTAAGCCCGGAGCCTGCCAGAAAAGACTCCAGGTCCTTAGCAGCTATAATACCAAAGAGGCTATTGCGCAGCGTCTTTCTTCGCTTGTTGAACGCGGCCCGGATCACTTTGAACAAAACTGACTCATCCTCCACCCTGACTGGCGGCTCAATTCTTACCTCCAGCTGCAGAAACGATGAGTCTACTTTAGGGACCGGGTGAAAAGATCCTTTTTTGATATCAAAGCATATAGCGCTATGCATATAGTATTGCACAAAACAACTGAAAGACCCGTATATCTTTGAGCCCGGCCTTGCCACTACGCGCTGGGCAAATTCTTTCTGCACAGTGAGGAACGCCTGAAGGATGCTCTGCCGGCTATTGATAAGCCGCTCTATGATCGGGCTGGAGATATAATAAGGGATATTTCCCACCACGGTAAATCTTGTACCTATTGACCTGGCCAACTTAGGGATGTCAAATTCCAGGACATCCTCATTGATCAGCGTTACATTAGGAAAATCTTTAAGAGTTTCCTTTAAGAGAAGGCATAGCCTTTTGTCTATCTCAATGGCATAAACATGCTTTGCTTTTTTGGCAAGTAACCGGGTGAGCTCTCCCTTGCCTGCGCCGATCTCTAAGACAATACTCTCTGCATTAAGATCGATATTATCGACGATCTTATTGCGTATATTGGCATCGACAAGAAAGTTCTGCCCTAATCTTTTCTTGGGCCTGATGCGCATTGGACGGCGAGCTTTATCGCAGCGATTAAGGAATTAGGATCGGCAAGCGCGGGGCGCTTAGCAATATCAAACGCGGTTCCGTGAAGGGGTGATGTCCGCACAAACGGCAGGCCCAGGGTCATATTTACCCCGCTGTCAAAATCAGTAAGTTTCAGGCTGATCAGCGCCTGATCATGATACATCGCTACCACCGCATCATATCCGCCCTGGTATGCTTTATACATAGCTACATCACTGGGAAGCGGACCTGCAATATGGCAGCCAAGCCTTTTTCCTGCCTTTCTTACCGCTGGCTCAATAATCAAGCTCTCTTCTTTTCCGATAATCCCCCCATCCGAAGCATGGGGGTTAAGTCCGCAGACCACAATCCTAGGAGTTGGTATGCGAAAATACTTCTTAAGGCAAGCGGCAGTCAAAGCTATATTCCTATATATATGCTCCTGATTGATCCTTGAAGAGACTTCTCTAAGCGCAAGATGCGTAGTCACCAGGCTGATGCGCAACTTTCTATTAAGCACCATCATGGCAAAATCCTTTGTCCGGCTGGCATAAGCAAGATACTCCGTATGCCCGGGAAAGCGAAAACCCGCTTTTCTCACCGCTTCCTTTGAGATCGGGCATGTTACCAGGCAATCAACCGCTTTTACTTTAAGAAGCTTCAGGGCTGCGTCGATATACTCAAGTGATGCCCTGCCATAGGCGGCGTTTATCTTTCCGGCCTCAAAACTTTTCCGGTCCACATTTTCCAGGTCTATAACCTTTAATCCCGGGATCGCGGTATTTTTAAGGCCTGCCTTTTTAAGCAGCCACGAATCCCCGATAACCGTAAATTCAGCAAGCCCGGCGATTTTCCTAAGCGCCTTTACGGCGATCACCGGCCCGATCCCCGAAGGGTCCCCCATTGTAATCGCGACTCTTGCCAATCTTATTTTATTAATCATTCTTTGGCGTGGATACAAAAAGACTACTGCATGACCTTGATGTAGGATTTTTTCCTTAGTTCCGCGACCCACTTATCCAGAGACTCACGCATCTTGCTTTCGTAGAGGAATGAGTAGATCCTGTCTTGGACCTCAGGAAGGGTTAGCTGCTTTGAGGGGACAACGTTATCTAAAATAAAGACAAAGTTCTTCTGGTCGATAGTAACCGGATTGGATGCCTCCCCGATATTAAGCTTAAAAACCACCTCCTCTATTTCTTTCTTAAGCTCTCCCTTTTTGTTGTTTACGGTCATGGTATCAACGGTAAAGGGATAGCGGGTTGCCAGGTCCTCAAGCTTCTGTCCGGTGCGCAGGTTATAGGAAAGCGACTTGGCCAGATCGTTATTTTCCAGCAAGATAATACGCACCTGGCGGTCCTCTCCGGAAGAGAATTCCGCGGGATTCTTGTTGTAGAAAGCAGTGACTTCTTCCGGGCGGATGCGCACCTGTTCCCGGATGATCAAATCTACGATATTGTAGCTTAAAAGCTGTTCCCTTATTTTTTTCTCAATGTCCGCAAGTGTCAGGCCCTGTTTGACCAGGTCATTTTCAAAATCTACTTCGCTGGAATAGCGCTTCCTCATTTCATTTACTTTTCCCTTTACCTTATTGTCATCGACGTTAAGACGGAAGAGCGTATACTGGTCCTTGTTGGTCCTTGCTGTTTCGATGGTCCGGTAGGCCTCCTGCAGGATCATCCTGTCCTCGATCAATCTTTCCAAAAGGTCAAGCTTCATCGCCTGGATCTTATTCTCCAGCGCCTTACCCTTATATTCCCTGGAAAACTGCACGCGCATGAAATTCAGATAGTCCTCAAGGTCTTTTGCGGTAATTATATCATTGTTGACTA
>CAYGZJ010000090.1:0-5546 GCA_964354335.1 uncultured Planctomycetales bacterium
TTAAATTTAAGTCAGAGCCAAAAGATATCCATTTTGTAGATTCATGGCAGATCGGTGTAAGGGACGGATTATTTTCTCTTGGTCTAGGCTTAAAAACTGACCCGGTAAATAACGAGGGTGAGATCCTTTATTCTGTGGTAATGACCCCTCAATCTGCGAAGATGATGTATCAGCAATTAGGTAATATTCTGAATCCGCCGAATCAGCCTCCGGAAGATTCCAAGAATCGCCTTAAATAGTAGCGTAATAACGGTAGGGGAGTAGTTGGAGGGAGGTAAATCAAGCGATTTTTGCCTCCCTCCCGGCGCTCGCTTCGCTCGGCCGGGATTTCGCTCCATAAGATAGCCCTTAGTACTAGAAATACTAAGGGCTCATTTTTTCCTTGATATCCACACAAATGTGTGGTATATAGATTGGTATGAAACTATTCGCTAAAACAACCCTTAAGCAGCAGAAGGTGCTGGAGTTTATCCAGAAGAAGATTGATAAGGATAATCTTCCGCCAACCATACGCGAAATCGCGGCTGGTTGCGGATTTTCTTCAACCGGTACGGTACGGGATTATCTGAGCGCGCTTGAGAAGAAAGGTTATCTTAAGCGCAGTAATAATAAATCCCGGGCAATAGAATTGCTGCAAGGTAGCTCTGATAAGATCCGTTTACTTTCCAGTATTCCCGCAGGAAAACCCAACGAAGCCCATGAAGATACGGATAATTATCTGGACCTGGAGCAGATGTTTTCCCGGAAGTCCACCAAAGGAGAAGTTTTTGCCCTGAAAGTAAAAGGTGACAGCATGATTGAGGCCGGGATCATGGATGGCGATATTGCTATCATCCGCAAGCAGCTGACCGCGGATAACGGGGATATTATCGCAGCACTTCTTGAATATAATGAAGTTACCTTAAAACGGCTGCGCCATCAAGGTAGTAAGTTTTTCCTTGAGCCAGCCAATAAAAGCCACCAGCCCATACATAAAGATTTTAGTATTCTAGGTAAGTTGATCGCGGTCTTAAGAAATTATTCTTAACTTTTAAAACGAAATTAACGATACTAACGAAAATAACGATGAATGGTTTTAATCCTAAAGCGCGCTGGGACCGGCATATCCCGGAAACTGAGGATCAATCGCCAGAGCTTTTAAGCGAGCGCATTGATGCGCTTGTGTATTTTAAGAACGCCAAGATCTATCCCCGCGTATTTTACTGGAAATCCAGGCTCTACAAAATCCGCAAAATCACCTATGCCTGGCAGGAGCGCCGCGGCCAGGAGATGCTTAATCTGTTTACCGTTTCCACAGGCGCCAATCTTTACCAGATATCTTTCAATAATACTACCTACAGCTGGCGGATTGATAAGATAATTGATTAGCTATGGGTCGATAGTCCATAGTCGATAGTCTATTAAAACTTTTTTATAGACAATAGACTATTGATTATAGACTCGGAAACTTTTTATTGTGATTATACACATCGATATGGATGCTTTCTTCGCCTCAATCGAACAGGCGGTTAACCCGCGCCTTAAGGGTAGGCCTTTGATTGTCGGCTCGCGTGGCAGTAGGATGCATACGGTTGTCTGTGCTGCCAGCTATGAAGCCAAGCGCCTGGGGATAGGTTCTGGCATGCCTACGGCTGAGGCTTTTAAGATATGCCCGCAGGCAGCGTTTGTGGCAGCTGACCAGGGTAAGTATATCTGGACTTCGGAGGCCATTTTTGCCATGCTCCAGGAGTATGGATTCTGGCTAAATTATCCCTCAATTGATGAGTTTCAGCTGGATATCGGTGAACATCCTGATCCCGGGTCCCTGGCTGAAGATATCCGCAGGAAAATCTATGCAAACTTTAACATCACCGCTTCTGTAGGTATAGCCAAAAACTGGCTGCTTGCCAAGCTGGCTTCCAAGCTGAATAAGCCGGATGGGGTGGCGATTTTAAGCGAAGAAAAGCTGGAGGGAGCTCTGGCTAAGGTTCCGGCAGGCAGGCTCTGTGGAGTAGGAGAGAAAACGCAAGAGACCCTAGACAGTCTGGGGATCAAAACCTGCCTGGATTTGTACCTTAAATCCCCTTCATTTTTAGAGCGTATTTTTGGCCAAAACGGCCTGAATTTATATGTCTCTTTACATGCGGTTGAGTCCTTAGAAACCTCCGCAGAACCCGAAAATCCTAAGTCCATAGGCCATTCATATACCTTGCCAAGGGCTTCGCAAAACCCCCGGTTTATCCAGGCCTGGATCAGGTTACTTTCAGAGATGGTTGGCCAACGTTTAAGGCTGGCAAATTTGGTTTCCCAGACAGTGCATCTTTGGCTAAACGGCCCGGAAATAGGCAACTTCGCAGCCCAGAAAACCTTCCAAATCGCCACTAATGACAGCCTAGAGATCTACCAGCGGACCTTAAAAATAATGGCAAGGATAGGCCCTAGAACCCCTAAAATAAGGGCTTTTGGGGTGACTTGCCGGCAGTTAACGCTATCCCGGTACGAGCCGCTTTTTGAGGAAGAGAAACGCCGGGCCAGGCTTACTCAAAGCCTGGACAAAATCAACCAGCGCTTTGGAGAGGGCGCGATTTATCCTGCCGTAACCATTCTGACCCGCAAAATGCAGTAGCCCAACCAGTGTCAAAGATTGCACACAATCTCAACCTAAATGTTAAGGTTAGAAAACCCAGGTAAGTCAAAGTAAGCCAATTGAGGCTTATCCACAGGAAAATCCCAATAGGGGGTAAAGCATTATATACCAAAGCATTAGAGCAAGCTTCTCAATATGCCGTAGTTAACATAATATATATTATAGGAAGTTGAGCTTGAGGGTAAATTGGCTGTCCGTATGGGTTTCTAAGGTGTTCTTAGGGCTCTCTTGGGGGTGTTTTTGGGGTCTATCTTTCGTCTGTAAGCACTCTTGGCTGGGTCTCATCCCGGGTGCTCATTACGTACTGGCCGCCCTGGATCTTGATGATGTTTCCTTTGACAAGCGCTGATGCGATGTTCTTCCTGGCTTTCTTTAAGGTGCGGCTGAATGTCGGCTGGGATATTCTCATGAACCTGGCTGCTTCCTTTTGGTTTATGCCCATAAAGTCAGTCAGCCTTACTGCCTCAAACTCATCCATGGTCAGGTCTGTCTCATCCGGCCTTCCGGCCTTGCCCCTGGGGCTAAACTGGCTGATCCTGGGGTCGGTACGGACTATCCTGTACTTCTTAGGCCTGCCTCGCATGGGTATTTACCTTAATTTACCTAATTTTAACGCCCGGGTTAATTTGAATACCTATTCATAATTAGGGCATCTAAAAGGGCCCATCGTGCTTGATAGGCCCTGACCAGCTAAAAATGGATCTAAATCTCCAGTTCCTTAACCAGCTTGCGGTAGTACTCGATACACTTATCTCCACCGGCCTTAGCATCTTTGGCCCATTCCTGGTGGTCTTTTTTGATCAGGCTGAGGATATATTCTTCGGCTTTGGCATGGCCAATGCTGGCAAAATCGTCAATCTCGCGTTCGCATATGGGGCATTTGTATTTCATGAATGCTTCCTTTTGTTGGCAGGTTAATCCAGGCAGTCGCTTCGCCAGCAGCAAGCCAGCTGATCGCAGTACCCCTTGGCTGTTCCATAGCAATCAAAACTTCCTTCCTTGCGCTGGATAGTGCGTATTAGGTCCTTTTTGGAGTATTTCCAGGTATCTTTCAGCCCTAAACTTCGGGCCTTCTTCTCGATTTCTGTAATTCTCATAGCTCTCTCCTATTAAAATCTTAAGGTTTTACCACTAAATCGTGTTGTCTGACCCGGGAGTTAACCTGGAGTCCGATTTCCTGGCCTTTTTTGGCTACGGTTAAAGGCGCGTGGTCTAACTGCATTGAGGTGATACTTTGGGTAAAATCTGTGGTATGACCCTTGATTTTGACGGTCTGGCCAACGCTAAGCGGGACTTTCAGCTTGACTACGGCAGCCCTGACTTTGGGGAAATAATGCGTGATTACGCCGATTATGTCTTCCTTGGGAATGCCGGTAAAAGCTTTTTTCTGAATCGGTTTTTTCTTGGCGAGTTTCTTCTTTGTGGATTTTCTCTTGACGGCTTTTGGCTTTGAAACTTTCCTTACCGGTTTTCTTTTAACCGTTTTCTTTATTACTTTCTTTGATGCTTTCTTTACCGCTCTCTTTGTTGTCTTTTTCTTCTTCTTTTTTAAAGCCATGACTTTCCTCCTTTGTCATAACTTTGTGGAGCTCCGGGATCAAGGTTAAAAGTTCCCTTCCCGGAGGGGATTAAAGGACGATTTTGTCCGCGATATCAGAAACTAACAGGATCCGGTTGTATTTGCCCATGGATGCCTGGAATATACCCCACAGTGAAACTAGGGTAAATACCAGCATCCCCGTGATTTTTAACCACCACAGAAACGATATGATCGTAGCCAGGAATATAACCACCTCAAAGACAAAAAGCACCAGACCTGTCTTTGCGTGGTAGAGCGCGAAGTCGTTATCCTTTTTTAAGACCAGGCTTACGATACACAGAAAACTTATGTACGAGATTACGGCAAAAAACTTGCCTTCCTCAATGAGTTTCTCTTTTGTCGATTTAACCACAGGATCTTAAAACCTTTTAAGCTTTCTTATGTTTTATCTCAATAAGCGAGTCTGCTTCGCCGTAAGGATTTATTTCTTTATTCTGGTTAGCCGGGTCGTCAATCCATCTGCCGTCAACCACAAAACGGTAACGGTATCTGCCGGTTTTAAGGGGCAGCTTTTTGACCCATGATCCGTTGTCAGCTGACATACGGCTGGCATCATCGGTCTTCCAGTCATTAAATTCCCCGGCCAGAAAAACGTCCTTTGCTTCCGGAGCCTGTAGGGAAAAAGTGATTTCTTTAAGCTTCGGAACCTCTTTTTTGATGATCTCGCGCATTCTCTGTTTGATATCAAGCGCCGGCTGCTGTGTTTGGGTACCACCAATTTCTAGCGTGATTATCTCGCGCGAAAGACTGTAATAATCTTTGGCTCCGCGGCAGTATTTGTCAAAGCTAAGTATGTGCGTGCCCTGATTCTGGGCTTCTTTAAGCTTGACGTTTACGTGGATGATATTATCGAAAAGTTTCTCCGGGAACCTTGCCTTGATCTGTTTAAGCATCTCAAAGGAATGGCGCAGCCGCGAGTCAAAGTTAGTCACCAGTACCTTGAAATCCACGCTATGGTTGAGCCTGTCTTTGACAAGGTTTACGATCCCGGTAAGTTGGTCTAAGCCTTCCAGAGAGAATCTGCTGGCTTCTACCGGTATGATTATCTCAGAGGATGCGCGTATAGCGTTGATAGTGAGAATCCCCAGGTTAGGCGGGCAGTCAATCAAGATATAATCATAGCCGCCTTTAAAAGCGCTTAATATTTCCCATAACCTGGATTCCCTGCCGATCTCTCCGGCTAATTCCTGCTCCAGTGTGCTAAGGACTATGCTGGATGGCGCAATATCAAAGTTTTCGCTGACACTTGTGACGATGTCTTCTAGCTGAGATTTTTTGTTGCAAATTTTGGAAAGGACATTGTAAATGGTGGTATCGGAT
>CAYGZJ010000091.1:0-5524 GCA_964354335.1 uncultured Planctomycetales bacterium
GCAGATGCTGCATAAACTCAATCTTCTGCAGCCGGATAACGGGACCGCCTTTAACTTCGCAGAGGCTAAAGAGGTGGCACGCAAGATCGGCTACCCGGTTCTGGTGCGGCCTTCCTATGTTTTAGGCGGCCGGGCCATGGAAATCGTCTATGATGAAAGCACCCTGGAGGGGTTCATAAAAGAGGCTGCCGAAGTCTCGGGTGAGCATCCGGTGCTTATAGATAAGTTTCTGGAGGATGCCATTGAAGTCGATGTTGACCTGATCGGAGACGGAGAGGCATTTGTCATCGGAGGTATTCTGGAGCATATTGAGGAAGCCGGTATCCATTCGGGAGATTCGGCTATGGTGCTTCCGTCGTACACGCTTTCCCAGGATATATTGAACAAAGTGCGGGAGGCTACCTATAAAATGGCTAAAGAGCTGCACGTGGTCGGCCTGATGAATGTACAGTACGCGATAAAAGACGAAAAGGTCTATGTGCTTGAGGTCAATCCCCGCGCTTCCCGGACCGTGCCCTTTGTTTCCAAGGTCATCGGCATACCGCTGGCAAAATTTGCCGCCAAAGTCATGCTCGGTGAGAAATTAAAAGACCTAGGGTTTACTCAGGAAATTATTCCCTCGTGTGTAGCGGTAAAAGAATCGGTGTTTCCTTTCAACCGTTTCCCCGGGGTGGATATTATTCTGGGGCCCGAGATGAAATCAACCGGTGAAGTCATGGGCCTGGATAAGGATTTCGGTGCGGCCTATATAAAAAGTCAGCTTGCCGCAGGCCAGAAGCTGCCGAAGAAAGGGAATGTGTTTATTTCGGTACGCGACAGAGATAAGCGCACGGTTCTGTTCATCGCCAAGAAGCTGCAGGATCTGGGCTTTTGTATCTATGCTACTTCCGGCACCGCCGCTGCCTTAGGGAAAAATAATATCAAAGTAGTCGTGCTGCCGAAGATCGCCGAGGGCAGGCCGAATATCCTGGACCTGATGAAGGACGGCAAGATCCAGATGGTGATCAATACTCCTTCAGGAAGGATCCCGCGCGAAGACGAAATCAAGATCCGTTCGCACGTCATCCTGTACAATGTTCCTTATACCACGACTATATCCGGAGCTCAGGCAACGGTAAACGGGATCGAGGCGATTACCAGGAAAGAGCTGGAAGTAAAATCGCTGCAAGAATACCATAAGGTCAAACCCAAAACAAAAAAGCCAAAATCAAAAATACATGGAAAAAATTAATCTGCACACCGCGAAACGAATCGACCTTATCGATATCACCGCCAAAATCCAGGATCTAGTGGCTAAGAGCGAAGTCTCGGATGGCATTTGTTTTGTCTTTTGTCCGCACACAACCGCCGGCCTTACGATTAACGAGAACGCCGATCCGTCGGTGCGCCGCGATATCACCGAGTCGCTCAATAAGCTAGTTCCTGAAAACTGGGACTATATGCATGAGGAGGGCAATGCCGATAGCCATATCAAGTCTTCGCTTTTCGGTGCAAGCCAGACTATTTTTATCGAGCAGGGAACGCTTTGTTTGGGGACTTGGCAGGGCATATATTTTTGCGAGAGTGACGGGCCGCGCACGCGCGAAGTCTGGATCAAGATCAGAGAGAATAAATAAAAATGCCGGAACTGCCGGAAGTAGAAACCATCAAAAGAGAGCTGGAGAAAGCGGTAGTAGGCAAGAAAATCACCGAAGTCTGCGTTCATGTTCCGGTGGTGATCCGGCAGCCCTCCCCGCAGGTCTTTAAAAAAGAACTGACCGGCGCGCGTATCGAGCGTATCTTGCGTAAGGCAAAAGTTTTGATCATTGAGTTATCTAATGGCAAGTCGCTGACCATCCACCTGAAGATGACCGGCCAACTGGTCTATCCCGGTAACGGCAAAACCAGCAGAGTAAGTTTTAAATTATCCGATGGCAAATATCTGGACTTCTTTGACCAGAGGCTTTTTGCGGACCTACGGCTGCTGGATGATTGGAGACAGCTGCCATTTATCCGAGGGTTAGGGCCGGAACCGTTTGATATCAGTGTTGAGCAGTTTAAAGAAATGCTCGCTAAGAAGAAGACCAAGATAAAACCTTTGCTGATGGACCAGACTTTTATCAGCGGGGTGGGAAATCTTTACGCCGCGGAAGCGCTTTTTCGCGCCAAAATCGATCCGCAGAGAAGCGGCTCAAGCCTTTCTGACAAAGAATCAGCTTTGTTGCTTAAAGAGACCCAGCAGACCTTGCGCGAGGCCATTGAACACAAGGGTTCTTCCGTCGATAACTACGTGCAGCTGACCGGACTTCCCGGAGGATACGTCAAGTATCACAAAGTTTATGACAGGCAAGGAAAACCGTGTATAATATGTAAAACTGCGATTAAACGCATCGCTTTAGGCGGCAGAGGGACGTATTTCTGCCCGAAGTGCCAGAAGTAAAGAAGTACTTGTTCTTGATGAATAGATGTAATCTATCCTGCCGAATGCCTGCAAAGTTTACTGGCGCGAAGCGCCGAGAAACTTTGCGGCGTTTATGAGACAGGATAATTCGCGCAGATAACTTACGTCGCGCCTTCAGCGTTGATAAAGGTGAGTAACCCATCCCTTCGGCAGAACACTTCGTAAATTTCTGGCGTTTCGCGCCAAAAATTTACTCGTTGCCTTCGGGATAATTCACGCATTGACTTACGTCGCTAAGAAAAATAGCGACTCCGTAAGTCAAGCGTTCATTAATGAAACCAAGGGTAAAAATACACGGATTTATAATTTTTGTCGCGGTTGTGCTGATCGTTGTCCTGCCGGATATTTTTTTCCGCAGCAACACGGCCGGTTTTTATGATATCGGGCTGGAAATTGTCGGTATCGCATTGATCCTTTTGGGCCAGATTTTCCGGGTTGCCAGCCGCGGCTATAAATCAGTTTATTCCAAAAGCGGAGGCGCGCTTATTCAAAACGGCCCTTATGCCTTTGTCCGTAATCCTATGTATCTGGGGATCCTTTTGATCGGCTTTGGCATGGTGATGCTGCTTTTCCGCTGGTGGGCAATCGTTCTATTTCTGTTTATTTTCGGGATGATTTATCTGCGCCTCATACGGCAGGAAGAAGCAAGGCTCTTGAAGGCGTTCCCCAAGGAATACAGCGCCTATTGCAAAAAAGTTCCCGCCATAATCCCCTCAGGGAACTCATTATTAAGAAATGATATTGCGACCTATCTTCCGATGCGGCCCGCCTGGATCAAAAAAGAAATAGGCGCTATCATCGCGGTTTTATCCGTGGCCATACTTTTAAAATTATGGCAGGATTGCAGGCCCGCAGGGCCGGGGGTGTATTTTCTTAAATTATCCGCGGTCTTGGCGGTTTTTCTTTTATTTGCCGGAATCGTTCAGTATCTCTTAAAAAGAACCGATGCTCCAGAAAAAAATACTTAATATACGGGCGCAGATCCTGCGCAATCAGAACATAAAGGCAGCCTATTGGCATTGCCTGCTTAAGGCCCCCGGCATTGCCAAGACCGCGCAGCCCGGACAATTCATCAATATCAAGGTTTGCGAAGGGCTGGATCCGCTGCTGCGCCGGCCACTGAGCATTCACCGCGTAAGCGGATCGACTATTGAGGTGCTCTACGAAGTCGTCGGAAAAGGCACAACCATTCTTTCTCAGAGAAAGCCGGGAGAAAACCTGGATATCATCGGTCCGTTGGGCAACGGGTTTAGTTATCAGACGGAAAAGAAGCGCAAACTTAATTTTATATTAGTCGGCGGAGGCATGGGAGTGGCGCCGTTATTTTTTCTTGCCCAGCAATTAAAGGCAAACAGGCCGTTAGTGCTCATCGGCAGCCGGACAAAAGAATTGATCTCTTGCGAAAAAGAATTTAAATCTCTTGGGTGCAGGGTGTTTCTGGCTACGGATAACGGTTCGGCAGGCTTTAAAGGAAAAGTAACGGACTTGCTGAAAAATGTTCTGCTTAAAGCCCCTGATGCCAAGTTGACTGTTATTTACGCCTGCGGCCCTCAACCAATGCTTAAGGCGATAAGCTCATTTATAAAAGTACGCGGATTAAGCGCCCAGCTATCTTTGGAAGAGCATATGTCTTGTGGGATTGGAGCGTGTTTGGGCTGCGTGGTTAAAACGCGCTCGGGATTTAAAAGGGTTTGCAAGGAAGGCCCGGTCTTTAACGCGCAGGATCTGGTCTGGGATTAAAGGAGAACAATATGCAGCAGGGGTTTTATGTGCTCTTAGGTTTGGTTACCGGAATCTTCGGAGGAATGTTCGGTATCGGAGGAGCCACGGTGCTTATCCCTGCATTGGTATTCCTATGCGGCCTTACCCAGCATCAGGCGCAGGGAACGACTCTGGCGCTGATGGTGCTTCCCATCGGCCTGCTGGCAGCGCTTCGTTACTGGCATAGCGGAAACGTTAAGCTCGAGATAGTCCTGTTTTTGGCCGTGGGCTGGCTTCTCGGTGGGTTTATCGGAGCGACTTTTGCCCAGCACATATCAGAGCCGCTTTTAAAAAGGATCTTCGGCTTATTTTTGCTTTTGATATCATTACGCATGATTTTTTCTAAATAAAATGCAGACAAATCTCGGTGTTGCAATCGGAAAATTAAGAATGGATAATCCGGTGACCATTGCCTCCGGTACCTTCGGCTATGCCGAGGAATTCGCGGATCTGGTCGATCTTAAGAAATTGGGGGCGATCGTGACTAAGACCATCACCTTAAAGCCGCGCCAGGGAAATCTTCCTCCGCGCACCTGCGAGACCCCTGCGGGCATGCTGAATTCTATAGGCCTGGAGAATCCGGGGCTGGATGTTTTTTTGAAAGAAAAACTTCCCGCGCTGGCCAGGATCGGGCCGCCGATAATCGTGAGCATCTCCGCAGTGGATAATCCCGAGGAGTTTGTGGCTTTGGCCCGCGCCCTTGATAGCGTAAAGAGCGTAGCCGCGATCGAGCTGAATATTTCCTGTCCGAATGTGCGCCACGCGCATGCCTCCGGCAAGCTTATCGCGCAGGACCCCCGCGCGACTTATGCCGCGGTAAGCTCCGTGCACCATGTGACTCAAAAGCCGATTATTACCAAGCTTTCTCCCAATGTCAGTGATATAGTAGAGATCGCCCAGGCAGCGCAGAACGCGGGCAGCGATGCGGTCGCATTGATCAACACTTTGACCGGGATGTCCATTGATATAAAGTCGCGCCGGCCCAAGCTTGCCTGCGGCAGCGGCGGCTTAAGCGGCCCGGCGATCAGGCCGGTTGCCGTGCGCATGGTCTGGGAAGTATACAGTAAAATCAAAATACCAATTTTAGGTATGGGTGGTATAATAGATACCGAAAGCGCTCTTGAATTTCTCATCTCCGGAGCTCAGGCGGTTTGTGTGGGTACGGCCAACTTCATTAATCCCAAAGCCACTATCGAGATCATCGACGGAATCAAAAAATACCTGCGGGAAAATAAAATCAAATCTGTTAACCAGATAATCGGGAGCCTTAAACCATGAAGAAGAAGCCAAACATTGTTCTAGCGCTGGATGTGGATAGTTTTC
>CAYGZJ010000092.1:0-5512 GCA_964354335.1 uncultured Planctomycetales bacterium
AGTGTCTCCGACCTTTTATTTAAAGGCATGGATTCTTTTAATCCCATTTTTATGATGGCGGATTCCGGAGCGCGCGGTTCCCGGCTTCAGGTAAGGCAGTTAGCCGGTATGCGCGGGCTTATGGCTAAACCTTCGGGAGAAATTATAGAAAGCCCGATTACCGCGAACTTTAGGGAGGGCTTAAACGTATTGGAATATTTTATCTCTACCCATGGCGCGCGCAAAGGTCTAGCTGATACGGCGCTTAAGACTGCAGACGCAGGTTATCTTACCCGCAGGCTGGTTGACGTGGCCCAGGAAGTGATCATCTCTGATGAGGACTGCGGAACGCTTAACGGTATTACCGTGGCCGCCATTATCGAGGGTGACGAGGTAGTAGTAAGCCTTAAGGACCGCATCGTAGGTAGAGTGGCATTGGATAACATCGTTGATATCATCACCGATGAGGCTATTGTTGAAGCTGGCAGCGAGATTACCGAAGAGAAGGCTGATATGATCGAGCGTCTGGGTATTGAAAAGATCCGTATCCGCAGCGTCCTGACCTGTGAAGCGGGCAGGGGAGTTTGTACTAAGTGCTACGGAAGGAATCTTGCCAGCGGCAGGCTTGTTGAGTTAGGCGAAGCAGTGGGGGTTATTGCGGCCCAGAGTATTGGTGAGCCCGGAACCCAGCTGACCATGAGAACTTTCCATATCGGAGGGACCGCATCCAGAACAGTTGAGACCTCTTTTATTAAGGCCAAGAACAAGGGGTTTATCAAATATCATAGCCTGCGTACGACTTCCAAGAATAAAGAGTTTATTGTTTTAAACAGAAATGGCGCTATCAGCATCAACGACAAGCAGGGCAGGGAGCTTGAGCGTTATCAAATCCCGCAGGGCGCTTTCATCAATGTCCCTGACGGCGAAGAGGCCAATAAAGGGGTTGCCTTTGTGCGTTGGGATCCTTACACCTTGCCGATCCTTACGGAAGTCGCTGGCCAGGTCAGGTTTGAGGATCTAAAAGAAGGCATGACTGTTCAGGAAGAGCTTAATCCGGTCACTAAATTAATTGAACGCGTTATTGTGGAGCATAAGGCGGAGTATCATCCTCAGATCATTGTTATGGATCAGAATAAAGATGTCCTGGGGATATATCCCATGCCTATCGGCGCGCATGTTTTGGTCAAGGATAGTCAGAAGATCGACGGTGGAGACCTCCTGGCAAAGATTCCGCGTACCGTAGGTAAGACCAGGGACATAACCGGAGGACTTCCCCGCGTTGCCGAACTTTTTGAGGCTCGTCGGCCGAAGGACCCGGCGGTTATCAGCGAAATAGACGGTTTTGTGGAATTCGGCGAGACCAAGAAAGGGCAGCGCCTGATAATCGTGAAGTCTCCCACCGGCATGCAGCGTGAGTATGTCATTCCGCACGGCAAGCATCCTAATGTCTATAAAGGCGATAAAGTGGATGCCGGACAGCAGCTGACTGACGGGCCGGTTGTCTTGCAGGACATTCTGCGCGTCTGCGGTGACAAGGTCTTGCAGGAATATCTGGTCAACGAAGTCCAGGAAGTCTATCGTCTGCAGGGTGTGCGTATCAATGATAAGCATATTGAGCTCATCATCAGGCAGATGTTAAAGAAGGTCCGCATTGAAGATCCGGGTGATACGGAATTTCTGGCTACCCAACAGGTAGATAAATGGAGATTCCAGAAAGAGAACGCGCGCGCCATCAAGAAAAGCAGTAAGCCCGCGCAGGCCACACCCTTATTATTAGGTATTACCAAGGCATCTCTTACCACGGATAGCTTTATTTCCGCCGCCAGCTTCCAGGAGACCACCCGTGTCCTTACGGACGCGGCTACTTCGGGAAAACGCGACGAGTTATTCGGTCTTAAAGAGAACGTTATCGTCGGCCACCTCATTCCCGCTGGTACGGGTTTCCGTGCGCACAGGGAAATCGAGGTCCAGAAGTTCGCGCAGGCAGATGAGCCTGTAGAAGAAAAAGTTTAAAATAGCAACAGAAAAGGACTGACTATATGCCAACAATTTCACAACTAATTCGTTTTGGAAGGATCTCAAAAAAGAAGAAATCAAAGTCTCCGGCATTGAAGGGCTGTCCGCAGCGCCGCGGCGTGTGTTTGCAGGTGCGTACCATGACCCCGAAGAAGCCGAACTCGGCGTTACGTAAGATCGCCAGGGTAAGGCTGACTACCGGGATCGAAGTCACCGCTTACATTCCCGGAGAAGGCCATAACCTGCAGGAACATTCCATAGTTTTGGTAAGAGGCGGCCGAGTAAAGGACCTGCCCGGTGTCAGATATCATATTGTCCGAGGAACGCTTGACGCATCTGGCGTCAGCGCGCGCCGAAGAGGACGCTCCAAGTACGGAGCAAAAAGACCGAAAGCACAATAGGGAATAAACCATGAGAAGAAGAAAAGCGCAGGAAAAGGTAGTTTTAGCGGACCCGATATTTAACAGTAAGTTGGTCGCCAAGTTCATCAACATGGTGATGCTTGAAGGCAAGAAGTCAGTGGCCGAGAGGATCGTTTACGGCGCCTTTGATATCGTGAAAAAGAACCTTAACGATACGGACATTCTGAAGATTTTTTATAAAGCGCTGGATAACGCGCGGCCGCGCCTGGAAGTAAAGCCCAGACGTGTAGGTGGCGCCACTTATCAGGTTCCCATTGAAGTGCGCCAGGAGCGCGGAACATCGATTGCGTTACGCTGGATCCGCGATTATGCCAAGAACAAAAAAGGCAAGACCATGAAAGAGAAGCTGGCAGATGAGATCCTCTCCGCCTACAAGGGCGAGGGTTCGGCGATCAAAAAGAGAGATGATACTCACAAGATGGCAGAGTCCAACAAGGCCTTTGCGCATTTTCGTTGGTAGTAGTTTTAAGGAATGGATCAATAAATATTATGGAACGTAAAGTACCGTTAGAGAAAATCAGGAATATCGGGATCATCGCCCACATCGACGCTGGAAAAACCACCACCAGCGAGCGCATTCTTTTCTACACAGGAAAGAATTACAAGCTGGGTGAAGTCCACGAAGGCACGGCTACGATGGACTGGATGGTCCAGGAGCAGGAGCGCGGCATTACCATTACCGCGGCAGCGACTACCTGTATCTGGAAAGACATGCATATCAACCTTATTGATACTCCCGGCCACGTGGATTTTACTATTGAGGTGGAGCGATCGCTTAAGGTGCTTGACGGAGCAGTGGTGGTTTTTTGCGCGGTCGGCGGTGTTGAGCCGCAGTCTGAGACCGTTTGGCGCCAGGCAGACCGCTACGGGGTTCCCAGGATAGCCTTTGTCAATAAAATGGACAGGACCGGAAGCGACCTGGCGATGGTGATTGACCAGATGCGTAAGCGCCTGGCGGCTAATGTCGGAGCGATCCAGGTTCCTTATGGCAAAGAGTCCGGCTATGTCGGCAATATAGATATTATTGAGAGAAAATTGAATTTATATAAGGATGATTCAGGCAAGGAGTTCGAGATCACCGATGTCCCCGCGGAGATGACGGCTGAAGTAGAAAAGGCGCGCATTGCCTTAATCGAGAGCCTGGCGGAGGTAGACGATAAGATTATGGAAGATTATCTGCACGGTAAAGACATCTCTATTCAGGAGATCAAGGATGCTATCCGTAAGGCAGTCGTCGACAATAG
This sequence comes from uncultured Planctomycetales bacterium, assembly GCA_964354335.1. Classification (GTDB taxonomy): domain Bacteria; phylum Omnitrophota; class Gorgyraeia; order Gygaellales; family Profunditerraquicolaceae; genus JAPLLR01. The sequence goes on from CAYGZJ010000092.1 coordinate 3,662, forward strand.
ATTTGTTCCGGTATTATGCGGTTCGGCATTCAAGAATAAGGGTATTCAGCAGGTTCTGGATGCGGTGTGCGATTATCTGCCTTCGCCGATCGATGTGCCTTCGGTTAAAGGGACCAATCCTGATTCGGGTGAGTTTGAGGAGATCAAGGTCGATGATAAAGCGCCTTTCTGCGCACTTTGTTTTAAGATCGCAACCGACCCTTATGTGGGAAAACTCAATTATATCCGGGTTTACTCCGGCACGCTTACATCAGGAACGTATATTTATAACGCCACAAAAAGAGAGCGCGAGCGTGTCACCAAGATCGTCAAGATGCACGCCAACAGGCAGGAGATAGTCGAAAGCGTTTCTAGCGGAGATATCGCCGCTGCCGTAGGGTTGCGCCAGACCAAGACCGGCGATACCCTGTGCACCGAGAACAATCAGATTTTAATTGAGGCGATGCGTTTTCCTGAGCCGGTTTTGCAGCAGGCCATCGAGCCAAAAACAAAAGATGCCCAGGAGAAATTGGGGCTTGCTTTGCATAAATTAGAGGACGAGGATCCGTCGTTTCGTGTCAGCTACAACCATGAGACCGGCCAGACCATTATCGCCGGTATGGGGCAGCTGCACCTGGAAATCATTATCGATAGGATCCTTCGTGAATTCAATGTCGAGGCTCAGGTGGGTCAACCGCAAGTCGCCTATCGCGAAACCCTGACCAAGCATGTCAAGAGCGTGGGAAAGTTTATTTCGCAAAGCGGCGGACGCGGCCAGTACGGCCACTGCGTTATCGAGATGGATCCGCAGGAAGTCCCCGGCACAGGTATTACCTTTGAAGACAAGATCAAGAGCGGGGCGATCCCGCGGGAATATATTCCCGCCGTAAAGCAGGGAGTCATGGGTTCCGCAAAAAGCGGGGTCCTGGCAGGATATCCTGTTACGGATGTCAAGGTTACTTTAGTCGATGGTTCGTTTCACGAAGTCGATTCATCGGAATTGGCTTTTCAGATGGCAGGATCGCTTGCGTTTAATGAAGGACTGCGCAAGGGCGGCCCCATTCTGCTTGAGCCGATCATGGATATGGAAGTCATTGTCCCGGAAGAGTATATGGGCCAGGTTATAGGAGACCTAAGCAGCCGCAGGGCCAAGATTGTTTCGCTTGCGCAGAGGCTTAACTTAAGGACGATCCGGGCGAACATTCCGCTCGCAGAAGTCTTTAATTATGCTACTATATTAAGATCCTTGACACAAGGCCGTGCTTCCTATACAATGGAGCCTTCGTTCTATACCGAAGTGCCTTCACATATAGCGGAAAAAATAACTTCAGGATTTTCAAGCGTCGGTACGCGAAAAAGTTTTTAGTCCCTTGCGCAGAAACCCCCGGGGGTTAGGCCGGGAATGGATCTTACACAAAAAATTGTTTCTGCTTCAGGGAGGGAGCTTTGACCTAAAGGTCGAGGGGCTCCACTTTATTAAGTTCCCCGTTTTCTAAACGGGGCCATTAAAGGAGGTAAAGATGGCTAAGGAAAAGTTTGTGAGGAGTAAACCGCACGTCAACATCGGCACCATTGGCCACATCGATCATGGTAAGACTACGTTGACCGCAGCGATCACCAGTGTTTTAGCAAAGTTGGGTAAGGCAACCGCACGCGAATATGCCGATATCGCCAAGGGCGGTACGGTAAGAGACGAGACAAAGGTCGTTACTATATCAGTCGCGCACGTTGAGTATGAATCAGATGCCCGTCATTATGCCCATATCGACTGTCCCGGTCATGCGGATTACATCAAGAACATGATCACCGGAGCCGCGCAGATGGACGGCGCAATCCTGGTTGTTTCCGCTGCTGACGGCCCGATGCCTCAGA
>CAYGZJ010000093.1:0-5470 GCA_964354335.1 uncultured Planctomycetales bacterium
TCAAATTTTAAAATTTAAACTTTAGACTTTAACCTTATTTTGAATTTTTTACTTTAGACTTTGAACTTAACTTTATGCATTATCCATCCTTAAAAGAATTCCTTAAGCTTACCCGGAAGGGAAACGTTATTCCTGTCTATAAGGAGATCGACGTTGACCTGGATACTCCGGTTTCCGCTTTCCTGAAGATGAAAAAGGGCGATTACGCGTTTCTCTTAGAGTCTGTTGAAGGGCAGGAGAAGCTTGCGCGGTATTCATTTCTGGGAAGCAATCCAGAACTGATCTTTAAACATAAAGGCCGTAATATTGAGATCCATTATCCGCAGCGCAATATCACCAAGCGATTTATCACTAAAACCGATCCGCTTGATGAGATAAAAAAGATCATGCGTAATTTCAGGCTGGTCAAGGTAAAGGGCTTGCCGCGTTTTTGCGGCGGGCTGGTGGGTTTTTTCAGCTATGACACCGTCCGTTTCTTTGAGGATATCCCGGATAAGAATCCCGATGACCTGCACCTGCCAGAGTCCACCTTTATACTCACTGATACTATTCTGATTTTCGATCATGTAAATCATACCATCAAGATCGTAACTAACCTGATGCTGCCGGACACTAACCTTTCGGCGGCTAAGAAAGCCAAGATTTATCAGCGCGCTATAAAGAAAATCGATCTGATCGAGAAAGAATTCAATCAGCCTTTTATTGAAAAGAAAGCTAAGAAGGTAAAGCAGGGAACGCAGGTCGCCTCAAATTTTAATAAGGCTGATTTCCAGGCGATTGTCAAGAAGGCCAAGCAATATATCAGGGCAGGGGACATCATTCAGGTGGTGCTCTCGCAGCGCTTCCGGATCAAAGTTAAAAAGGACCATTTTCAGGTTTACCGCGCGCTGCGCAGCCTGAATCCTTCTCCGTATATGTATTTTCTAAAACTTAAAGATCTGTCTTTGATCGGTTCTTCTCCGGAGATGCTGGTGCGCTGTGAAGACGGGGTCATTTCCACCCGCCCTATTGCCGGAACCAGGAGGCGGGGAAAGACTGAGGAAGAGGACAGGCGTTTGGCCGCGGAACTGCTAAAGGATAAAAAAGAGCGCGCCGAGCATCTGATGTTGGTTGACCTGGGCAGGAATGACCTGGGCCGGGTGGCAAGAACCGCCACGGTGCAGGTGAGTGAGTTCATGTCTGTGGAGAAGTATTCGCATGTGATGCATCTGGTCAGCGAGGTAAAAGGAATACTTGACAATAGAAGGTATGATATTTATGATGTGTTACGGGCAACATTCCCCGCAGGCACGGTTTCCGGAAGTCCTAAGATCCGCGCCATGGAAATAATCGATGAGCTTGAGAATCTGCGCCGGGGCCCCTATGCCGGATGCATCGGTTATTTCAGCTTCTCCCATAACATGGATACCTGTATTACCATAAGGACGATCGTGGTCAAGGGGGATACCGCGTTTATTCAGGCGGGAGCGGGTATTGTCGCGGATTCAGTCCCGGAAAAGGAATATTACGAGTCGGTAAATAAGGCAAAGGCACTTATAGAGGCGATAGTGAAGTAGAGATAATTTTAAATTTAAAAAATTCAAAATTCAAAATAAGTCTAAATCTTAAATGTTAAAATTGAAAAAATAATTTTTAACTTTAAAAATTTAGCCTTAAAAATTGTTTTTAAATTTGTACTTTGAATTTTAAAATTAACGCGTTATTAAAGGAGGCAAAACAATGGCAGTGCATGTTCGTTTACGAAGAATAGGTAAAAATCCCAAAGGAAAACCGCATTTTCGCGTTACGGTATTTGACGAGCGCAAGGGCCGTGACAGCCGCTTTATTGAGGAGCTGGGCTTTTATGTGCCGGTAACCGGAGAGGTGAAACTAAAGAAAGAGCGCATTGAGCATTGGGTCAAGAACGGCGCGCAGCTCTCCGATACGGTCAGAAGCTTGATGAAGAAATCCAAATAAACTTACGCTAAGAGTATCATTATTTAGGAGGAATACATGCCACAGGCACAGACAGTTAATCCGATCATACAATTGGTCCCCTTACTTTTTCTTTTCGCGATTTTTTATTTCCTGCTTATCCGTCCGCAGCGCAAGCAGGAAAAAACGCGGCAGAACATGGTGAATAACCTTTCTAAGAATGATGAGATCGTCACTACCGGAGGCATTCACGGGACAGTAGTAAACGTCAAGGATAGAACGGTTATCGTGCGTATCGATGATAACGTAAAGATGGAGATGGAAAAGTCAAGTGTTGCCTACGTAAAAAAACAACAGCAGACAGCGGAAGCTAGAAGCTAACCGGGAGCAATCGCACACATGGAAAAAAGAGTCCTCTACAAATCGATTATGATCCTTGCGGTAGTCGGTATCTGTGCCTACTTCGCCTTTCCTTTAGATAAAAGAATTAACCTTGGCCTGGATTTAAAAGGCGGGATGCATCTTTTACTTAAAGTCGATACGACCAATTTAAGCGGCCAGGCTAAGGAAGATGCCTGCGACCGGGCAGTAGAAGTTATCAGGAACAGGATCGATCAGTTCGGCGTGCGCGAGCCATCGATAGTAAAGCAGGGAGAGGATGAGATCGTTGTGCAGTTGCCCGGAGTCACTGACCGCGAGCGGGCCCTGGATCTAATTGGCAAGACCGCGCTCCTTGAATTTAAGCTTGTCTCCGCGGATATGGATAAGCTAAAGGAAGCTTTAGACGGAAAGGTGCCTGAGGGCTATGAGTTAACCCGCAGCGATGAAGGTAATGAGCCCTTGCTTCTTGAGAAGAAAGCGGTTTTAAGCGGCGATTCTCTGACAAACGCCTCAGTGCGTTTTGATCAGAGCCAGTTTAATGAGCCGCTGGTCACATTGCAATTTAACAGCGAAGGGGCAAAGAAATTCGCGGAGATCACCGCAGCTAATGTCGGACGAAGGCTGGCGATTGTTCTTGATGGCAAGGTTCAGTCAGCCCCGAACATCAAAGAGGCGATTCCCTCAGGGGAAGCGGTGATAACCGGGCGTTTCAATATCGAACAGGCGCAGGATCTAGCTCTGGTTTTAAGGGTAGGCGCTCTTCCGGCGCCGATGCGCGTTGAGGAAGAAAGGACTATTGGCCCGTTGCTTGGGCAGGATTCTATTAATAGCGGGGTAAAGGCAAGTGCTATCGGCGGCATTCTAGTCCTTATCTTTATGGCGTTTTATTATTTATTTGCCGGTGTTGTGGCTGATATAGCTCTTTCTTTAAACCTTTTAATGATTCTAGGCGGGTTGGGTTTACTTCCGCTTTTATTCCCGGGTATCTCAGCTACACTTACGCTTCCCGGTATTGCCGGTATGGCATTGTCGCTTGGTATGGCAGTGGACGCAAACGTCCTGATCAACGAACGCATCAGAGAAGAGCTGCAGGCAGGAAGAAATCTGCGCTCCGCCATTGAAACCGGATACTCCAAAGCCTTCAGCGCTATTTTTGATTCTAACGTCACTACACTTATCGCAGCATTTTTATTGTTCCAGTTTGGCACCGGGCCAATACGGGGTTTTGCCGTAACTCTTACTATCGGTATTCTTGCCAGTTTGTTTACAGCGATCGTGGTTACCCGCACCATTTTTGAGATCCTGCTTAACATGGGCCTCTTGAAATCATTGCCTATGTTAAGGCTGATCAAGGAAACACGTTTTGATTTTATTGGTAAGAGAAAGTTTTTCTACGCGCTTTCTTTGATCGTGATCATTATCGGGCTTGTTTTTTATTTCAAGCGGGGCAAAGACGCGTACGGTATCGATTTTGTAGGTGGGCAGCTTCAGGAATATAGCTTCAAAGAGGCACCTGATTTAGACCAGGTACGCAAGGTCCTAAAAGATATTGATGTTAAAGATGCATCTATCCAGCAGTTCAAGGATAATCCGCGGGTCCTGCTTATCCGTACGCAGGTAGATAAGAGTGATACCCTGACAATTAAATTAAAAGCGGCCTTTCCCAGTCAGGGTATTCAGACGTTGCGTATTGAGCGCGTCGGACCGGTTGCGGGAAAACATCTGCAGAATAAGGCTATTCTTGCTTTGGTCTGGTCGCTGATCGGTATCTTGATCTATGTGGCCATTCGTTTTAAACACTGGAATTTTGGCGCTGCCGGCGTTATTGCGCTCTTCCATGACGTTATTGTCGCTTTTGGATTTCTGGCTATCACCGGAAGACAGATCGACCTCTTAAGTGTTACGGCATTTCTGACCATAGCCGGTTATTCCATCAACGATACCATTGTTATTTATGATCGGGTGCGTGAGAATACACGTTCTAACCGGAAGCTTACCTTGGCAGAGCTTATAAACTTAAGCGTTAACCAGACTTTATCCAGGACCTTGCTTACTTCTGGGGTAACGCTCTTGGTGGTTTTGGCGATGCTTTTTTACGGGGGAGAAGTCTTAAGTAATTTCGCCTTCACCTTATTAGTCGGGTTTATCTCCGGCGTCTACTCAACTATTTTTATCGCATCGCCTTTGGTCCTGGCGTGGTCGCACAAAAGCAAAAGCGCAAAATAACTTTTTCAAGAAGCTCTTTGACAAGGGATAGCTTATTAAAGCTGTCCCTTGTTTGTTTTTACAATCCCTATGTTTAAATCTCTTAAGCTATATCCGGGTGCCAGTGCAGATTTTCAGCAGCTTAATGTTACGCTGACCGAGTTTGGTTACCAGCGCCAGGAAACAGTAAGCGAAGAAGGGGATTTCTCCCGCCGCGGCGAAGTCCTGGATATATTCCCCACCTCATTTGAGCTGCCTATCCGGATCAGCCTTGAAAACGAGATCATTTCAACGATTAAGACCTTTAATCCTTCTACCGGAGAGCCTCTCTGGGAACACAAGATCGTCATCATCCTGCCCTTTAAAAAGACGCACGCCGTAAAAACAACTACCTTTAGCGATGAGTTTCCGCTGGCAAATTTTGTCGACCTGAATATCGGCGATTATGTGGTGCATAACCAGTACGGCATCGGTAGATTCCAGGGGCTTACCAAGATAAAGGTGCAGGATAAACTAAAAGACCATTTGGTCATTGAATACGACCGGCAGGAAAAGCTGTATGTGCCGGTTGAGGCAATGCATTTGGTGCAAAAGTACATCGCCTTTCATATCCGTCGCCCCCGGCTGCATCGGCTGGGCACAAAAGAATGGCAGGGGATCAAGGACAGGACACGTAAAGGCATACAGAAGCTGGCCTGGGATCTCCTGGCACTTCAGGCGATGCGCATGAGCGCGCAGGGATTCGCTTTTGCAAAGGATAGCGATTGGCAGAAAGGGTTTGAGAAGACGTTTCCTTTTAACGAGACGCCGGACCAGCTTAAAGCGACTACTGAGGTAAAGGCGGATATGGAGTCGGCAAAACCCATGGACAGGCTTTTATGATGCGATGTCGGTTACGGAAAGACCGCGCTGGCCATGCGGGCGGCTTTTAAGACAGTGATCGATAGTAAGCAGGTGGCTGATTTTGTGC
>CAYGZJ010000094.1:0-2440 GCA_964354335.1 uncultured Planctomycetales bacterium
GTTACTGGAGCGACCGTCATCAAATGATACTGCCTCCAAGTAAATATCCTTGAGTATATGTATGAAATCTGCTTCCAGCACAATGCCGAATTTCCTGACCGCCTCAAAATAATTCCCCAGCTCCTGTGGATTATATTCAAAATATTTCCTGCTTTCTACGCAGGACTTCTTGTGAGAACCGGTATTAAGTTCGATGATTTCATGGCGAAGAAGGTCATTAATAAAAGCCTGGAAATCGATAGTGTCGCGGTTACCTTGAATAAACGGCGGAGAGCGCGCTGTCAGCGCTTTTAAAATAGCAACTTTACCACTCACGCTCCTGACATCGGCTAGCTTGCCGCTGACAGTAGCATCGACCAAGATAACTTTATTACTACTGACTCCTGCCGCGCTAACATATTTGCTAAAATCGCTTTCCTGCTCCTGCGTCGGGGCAGAAAGTTGCCCAGTCAGCACAGCCGGATAAGTTCCGGGCCCTGACTTTGTAACAACTGAGGTTAAACGTTTTCGTAAATCCGGGTCAATACTACTGACAACCCGGGCAGCCGCGAGAACAAATCTCTGGGAATCCGTATCAAAAATAATCCGCAATAATTCATCAATTAACTTCTTCTTCTGCGCCTCATCCGACTCTCCGTAGTCAGCGATCAGCTGCGCCAAAGTAAGCCTCACCTGCATATCTCCTTCGCGTAACTGGGTATTTTCGTCCATGACAAAGGACCCTAAGCGTATCTGGATGAATTTTTTGACCGCTTCAAGGCATTCTTGTATTTTTTGGCGGCGGTCACCGACAAAAACCATAGATCTTGCAAAATCTTTCCACTCCCGGATCATCGTAGTCAAAGCAATCGCTGCTTCATGACGAACGCAAACATCAGGGGAATAAAAAACGCGCCGGTTTGCGTCTAAAATAAGGCTCAAGTCATTTGAGAAGTTAACCAGCCATGAGAAGGCATTAGTGAAATGACTATTTTTAAACACATCTTCCCCTGCCTTGGCCCGTATCCGTAAAGCCGATATCGTTTTGACAAAAGTCTTACTGATCTGCCGGATTGCCTCCAGCTGTTCTTGTACGCTGTTACAATTACTTTGAGCGTTTCCGAATATATGTAAGATAACAGGGCAATGCTCATTCCTGCAAAAAGCAATAAACCAAAAAAGCCTGACTATGTTGGCACAGAAAACATTTCCTTCAGGACTAAAAGAATTAAACATGTTCCCTAACCCTCGCAGAAGGAAAACACGCAATGCCGTATCGCGCGCAGAGGATAAATACTCCAGAAGGCCCTCGGATGCCTCAAACGCAAAATCCGCGGTGTAAAACTTCATCTGGCCTATAAGTCTGACTACTGCTTTCCTGGTTCCGGTGGAAGTGTTATTCGAACGAAGAAGCAAAAGCAATTCTTTCTCAATAGCATAGATAAGATTATCCTCTTGACTTGCATCTGTTAATGAAATCAAGAGTGCTTCTTTAACTGTATCGCTACCGGAATTCAAGACTGAACCCAAGGCGTCTACTAAATCAAACATAAGATACGGATACTTCTCTATCCACCTTTCGGTTGCAAACGCTCCTAATTGGAGTGCCGCCTGAGAAGCTACATGAGCGTCTTCGTTATTTAATTTGCCTATTAAGAAGATGGCCTGTTGTATATGCTCCAAAGTCGATAGTATTGCGGCATATCCTTTTACCTGGCTTTGTTTTTTAAGCGCCTCTTCATGGTTAAGTCCTTGCAGCCTGAAAAATTCATGGTAGGCAATGGCAGCGAATAAGAGAAGTGCTTTCTCGCTTTGTATTGCCTTTGATTTTATCGCAGTCATAGCTCCCTGCCTAATGACTGCATCCGCAAAGAAGACTTCGAATATAATACCCACAAAGCGGCCTGAGAGATACACCTTCATTGAACCAGAATCATCCATCCGTGCCCAGGCGAATACCGTAGGCATGCCGGAGATAGCTACAGGAATGGCATAAATCTCCACATTGATGCTATGCGCCGGAGAAGTAGGCATGGTGATATTAGCAAGTAAGTTTATGGATTGAGGGTTGTATCCGATAAAATTCTCAAGCTTAATCACATCCACTTCGCTTAAGTTATCAAAGAATCCCGTATTCGAGGGTGTGTTCAAGCGGATCTTAGAAACGATATGCTTATAAACGCGGTGGATAACCTTACGGACCCTCAGCCCTTCTGTAGAAATCTCCTGAATATAGGGATACCTTCTGGGCATTTCTTCACTATGCGTGATGGCATCTTCTTGCTGCATAAGAGCAAGCGAAGTCCTTAATCTAGCCGCCCTCTCCTCAATCGAGGCATACAGCCTGATGTTTATAGTCCCGGGCAGATCCAGCGGCTTGGCAGTCCTGACCACGATACCGTTATATCGACCTGTCGCTTTGAAATTACAGGCAAGGTCAGCGATAAATTTCTCCAGCTCC
>CAYGZJ010000094.1:2450-5419 GCA_964354335.1 uncultured Planctomycetales bacterium
TCCCCGTTTCTCTATCGTGTTGGTACAACTTGTCCAAGTTTCCGGACTTGGTCGCTTCTCGCTTTATTCTGTCGCGAAGCGCAAGGTTAAGGCCATCATGCTTATTTTTGTCCGGCTCAGAAGTATCTACTCCGTCGATTTTTATCGATTCATGATGATAATCTAACCGCCCTGACGAAAGAAATGCTTTTATAAAAGCAACTACGCAGGCTTCATTTTCAATATCGATATGCCTGCCTTTGTTGTTTTCCTCGTTGATTTCGTATGCCAGTATCTTAAGCAGAAATTCCCTATTGATGTAGCGCAAACCAAACCTGGCAGCAATTCCCTGCGCAGTTACTCTCCTGCCGGATCCCCGGGCCCCACTTATCGCCGCTATTACGGGGGTTTGTAACAAAGGTCTGCTTACCTGGCAAAGCGCAGCGTTCAAAGGAAGAACTAAAACAAATGCAGCTCCGTTAGTCACTTCCCGCTTGTGATAGATCGTTCCTCCGACAGACTCAAGTAATAACTTTAATAACGGAAGCCCAACTCCGGTCCCTTTAGCATTTTCGGTGAATCCCGGAACAAAGATCTTATCCCAAAGCTCTGGAGCAACACCCTTACCATAATCCCTTACTTCAACGCGCAATTCACCCTGAATGTTCACCGAGACAAAAATAGTGATTTTACCGCATTTGCTGTATTTTATGGCGTTCCTAATCAGTTCATCCAAAGCTAAGCGCATAATGATTTTATAGCTAAATACATCTGTTAACTGCCTGGATTTTTCGTCTAGTTGCGGATCAAAAACTAAATCTTCACTACAACGTGGATCAAGACGTGCAGAAACTATAGACTCATTAATCATTTCTTCCACATTAACTCTATTCATGGACTTATCCAGCCATAGCTTATGCGCGGTGGTATCAAGCCAATTGACCGCATTATGCAGCACAGGAATTATACTGAACTCGCACCCCTTACTCAGCTGATCAGCAGCGACCATTACCTCATCGCTCCAAGAAAATCCCTTATGCTCAACCCGGTCTTTGATAATTTCTGAAATCTTCACCAGTTGCGGCACTTGTTTTCTTAAGACATCGATGACTTCTTGAATAGGACAGTCGCCTTTTGTGTACCCCAAAGCGACCCGTTGCAATTCTTCGGAGATATCCTTACACTTTGCTATTACGGCGATATCATCACGCACCGAATTATCATCTTTAGGCCTTGGCAAGGATAAAATCAGGTCACAAAAAGTAAGAACAGTAAGCCGATTATTGATATCATGCACAATCGCCTTATAAATCGGATCATCCGAATCTTTAACTTTCTCTGTAGCGCACATTCCCAAAATCCCTGCGCCCGATATAATCATGGCTGAAGTGGATAGACTCGGGAAAGCTAGGGCAGCCTCTACGGGCAATAGTTGCGATAGATTCGGCATTAAAAATATAAGAAAACCCGCAAGGCAAATAACGAATAACACAGGTAATGCGCATATAATTATCTTTTCTAAAGTTGTTTTCTTTGGCTTATTATCTTTTGATAGTCCGGGAGCCGCTGTCGGACGCTTCCCCGGCTTTGCCCTATGCAAATCATTGGGGACGTTTCTATGGGCTCTAACTCTATTGTTACCAATAACTTGCGGTACCAAAACAGGAATCTCTCTGTTGCGATTTCCTCTTTGGGAGTAATTTGCAATTTGCTCATGTAACTTATTATTTTGCAAGGAGTTAAGATGGCCAGAAACGTCCCCATTATCTAGGATGTGGGTGCGCGCCCAGCGCAAAAAGCGCTTCTGATAATCAGAGCCCTCTTGCATACGCTTAAATGAATTAAGATCAAAATCCTTATCAAATTCTTTATCCAGCCGGGCCAGCGCTACCGTCAGATAGACCAGGCGCGTGCTGACGTAATTAACCAGCAGGTAGGAAAAGACTTCTTCTTTGAATTCCGGCGTGATCACTCCCGGCTGATATAGCCTGGCGAAATCCCGCTGCGTCCGAAGGATATCTTCCAGGCTCTTTTGACCCGGAACAGACTTCTTTGCAAGATATTCCTCTGCCGTAAGGTTATTTGCTTTGGCTCGGGCATGAATCGCGGCAGCCTCAATATAATACGCCTGGAGCTCCTGTTGCCAGCGGATACGGACGATCTCTCTGGCGACGCCGGCAATCCGAGGGTCTTTTTTGAAGAAATCCGGATTCCAGACTCCGGAATTAATCAGCTCTCTGACCTCGATCGTACGTTTCTCTTTCTTTTCAAGCATTCGGATAATATTCTTATCGATCAGCGGGCCGATCAGCTCTTCCAGCCGATCGTTAAGCTTAGTCAAGCGCTCTCCCAATTTGTTCTGACTGGGCGTCAGATGGATTGACTCATGAAAAAGCACCAAATCAGCGCTGTTAAGAAAACTTTCCAAAGCAGGTTTCATCACAACGATCGTAGAAACTTCGGGAGCGACGCCGATAGGAGAAAAACCATCAGCCCCGGAATGTAAAACCTTGATATCTGCCTTGCGCACCAACTCAAAAAGGTTCATCATGCCAATCCGAGCCTCTTGACGGCTAGAACCCGCGATATCAAAGGCATCGATAGCATCGATCTCCCGGGAGAAATTATCACGCTCCTGAAGCGCCGTTAATAATTTCTCGCGGGTCTCTTCGGATTCATTATCTACGCGCACAGTGTCTTTTTTTGCGTGACTAAACCACTGGACTATGCCGGCACCCACTATCGCCACAACCGCCCCCACTAGGAATAATTTCAAAAGCAATTGCAGCCTGACAAAACCGTCTTTTCTTTTCCCGGGGATGATTCCCGGCTTATTATTTTCCTGCTTTGCAACAGGCTGCGATTGCCCAATAGACTTTTTGTTGCTTATTGCCTGCGAAACAACAGAATCATCCCGATCCGGCAGCAAAGAATTGATATCGACAAGACAGACCTGCCTGATTCGCTTGACATCTTCCCCGGCTAATGAA
>CAYGZJ010000095.1:0-5400 GCA_964354335.1 uncultured Planctomycetales bacterium
CTCACCCTTCACATAGACCAAGGTAGAGGCAGTACCTAAATCAATCCCCATGTCATTGGAAAATAAGCCAAGGACATAATTAACCAAATTTTTGAGTATTTCGCCGATTTTCGACATTTTCTACTCCCTGACTGCCGCCTGCCTGACGATAGCCAGGACAAACAAGCTGATTATTTGGATTTGCGGTTTGAGCGGAACCCTCTTGGCCTAAAGCCCAAAATTCCCTCCCTTTTGCAGAAAGCAAACACCATTCCATCTATTAGGAATGGGTGCGAAGAAAAAATATAATTCTTCAAGTTTTCATCCTCGGTCTAGCCGCCTCAGGCGGCATGACTGAGAGCTTTTCGAAGGGGATTGAAGAATTCTAGCAAAGATTGAACCCTATGTCAAATAAAATGTTACAGAAACAGCCACCACCATAACATCAGGCCCTACCTCTATCGGTAATCTTTATGATTTGCCTGCATGTCGAGAGACAGGAAAATTCTACCTGGTTATGGATCTCAATACCTTGATAAAACCCGGGAAGGACTTATTGACACAAGAGACATCATCTATGCACGTCTTGCCCCTGGCTGCTAAACCTGCCACCACCATGCTCATGGCTGTGCGATGATCGCCAAAACTACGCACCTGCCGGCCTTTAAGCTGTTTTACCCCCTTTATAACAATGCTCTCCTGCCTGCCTGACTTATCCAAAGAAATACTCGCTCCCATATTCCGAAGGTTCTCTGTCATCGATCGGATACGGTCTGTCTCTTTAACCCTTAACTCCTGCACTCCTTCAAAAATAGTTTTTCCTCGAGCCAGAGACGCCGCAACCATCAGAACCGGCAATTCGTCGATTAAAGAAGGTACCTCTTCTTTTCTTATTATTGTAGCTTTTAAATTGCTACTTTGGATAATGATATCCCCTGCGGGTTCAGTGCCCTTGATATTATTCGCCTGCTTTTTAACCCGGATCTTCGCATTCATCCTCCTTAGCACCTTAATAATTCTGCAGCGTGAAGGATTAAGGCTGACCTTATTTATAACAATCCGGGAAGCGGGAGTAATCGCAGCTGCGACCATAAAAAACGCTGCGGAAGAAATATCTCCGGGAAGGTAAATTCTTTTTGGCGAGACAAGCTCCTTTATCCCGCCGATAGTTACCGTATGTTTTACAGATTTAATATCCGCCCTGAACAGACGCAGCATCCGCTCAGTGTGGTCGCGCGTTTGCAACAGCTCCTGAACCCGGGTTTTGCCTTGTGCAAAAAGCCCCGCCAGCAAAATAGAGCTTTTTACCTGCGCGGAAGCAATCGGGATTTTGTAAATAACGGGTTTTAGTTCCGCTGCCCGGATCATAATCGGCGGATATTCATCTAAAGCTTTGCGCTGTCCGCTGATTCGAGCGCGCATCAACCTTAAAGGCTTGGTTACCCTGAGCATCGGCCGCTTGGAAAGAGATCTTCCGGTGGTAAATTTTACATTAAAACCCTGCCCGGCTAAAACACCAAGCATCAAACGCAGAGTTGTGCCAGACTCTTTAATAAAAATAGGGCCTTTCGGCCTGGATAAGCCAAAAAGCCCTTCTCCAAAAACAGTAATAACCGAATTATTTTTCTTTATGCGTATGCCTAATTTTCTAAAAACCGAAATGGTGGCAAGGCAGTCTTCGTTAGAGGGAAAATTCTCAATACGTGTTTTTCCGCGGGATATACTGCTGAGTATTACAGCGCGGTGGGCAATGGATTTATCTCCGAGGAGCGGAATGTATCCCCGCAGAGAGAAAACATGTTTAGCTACAAAAGGCTTCATTTAACCTTTTGCACAACCCTGTCGCCTTCGCTAACCTTATCTTTTGTTTCAGGAGCGAGAAAGCCAGCCGCAGACATAGCGTCATGAACCTTCTCAATTTTAACATCTCCGACATGCTGATTGTTGTGATAAATGGAAAATTCGCTGCCAGCGGTGACTCCGTCCCTGCTTCCCAGGTTCATCACCACAAAATTATACTCCTTGTTGACCACTAAGACTTTGCCTTCCAGCCCCTGCCCTGCCGTTGACTTAGCTATTGCCGCCGTAGTCGCTGCTTTTACCGGCTGCTTTGCTGCTGCTTTCTTTGCCTTTTTCTTATCCGCCTTGGTCGGGGCAACAGCTGGCGTCGCTTCCCCAGCAGGAGTGACAACAATCTTACCTAACTCGACATCTTTAGCCTTTGCTTCAATCTCGCCAAGCTTTGTTTCAAGCTCGGTTTTCTTGGTTTCCAGGTTTTTTAGCTGCTCCTGAGTCTTACGCGCCTCATCCTGCGCCAGATTTAATTTCTGCTCCAGATCAAGCCGGGCCTTCTTCTGCTCATCCACATCAACGCGTAACTGCTCGATCTTAGCAAGGGCCT
This sequence comes from uncultured Planctomycetales bacterium, assembly GCA_964354335.1. Taxonomy (GTDB): domain Bacteria; phylum Omnitrophota; class Gorgyraeia; order Gygaellales; family Profunditerraquicolaceae; genus JAPLLR01. The sequence goes on from CAYGZJ010000095.1 coordinate 2,381, forward strand.
CCTGCCTGCCGGACTTTTCCTGCTGCAGATCATTGTCCAATGATTCCCGCTGTATCTTTTCTTCTTCAAGCTTGGTCTGCAGATCGGAAATCTTATTTTTGGATTCGTCAAGATTTGTTTCAGTAGCCTTAAGCCGGGAATTTATCTCGTCGAGCTGCGACTGTAACTGAAGGGCCTTGTTGTGCTCTTTCTGAAATAGATAAAACCCGCCGCCTGCCAAAGCGAGCATAACGGCAACTAGGATAGCTAGGATGATTACTGAAATACTGGCCTTACGATTCATCTGTCCTCCTTTTGTATACACCTTGTATACATGAAATTTCCAACCCATCAATTTCCTTACTATACCAATGGGTTATGTAAAAATCAAGTTTTATTTTTCATAAGCGCCTTGAGCTCCTGTGGGATAGCGCTGGAAAATTCGATATATTCTTTGGTGCGCGGATGCTCGAAACCAAGATACTGCGCATGCAGGGCCAAACGCGCAAACTCATTATTTTTTCCGTATTTGGCGTCTCCAAGAATAGGATGGCCCAAGAACGCCAGATGCACGCGCAACTGATGCGTCCTGCCCGTAAAAGGCTCCAGCTCCACAACGCTGTACTCATCGGTACGCTTAATGGTGCGATAATGCGTCTTAGCGAACTTTGCGCTCTCGTTAAAATTCACCGCCATATTTTTGCGCTTGATCGGATGCCTGCCGATAGGCAGCTCAATAACGTCCTCGTCAAACTTGACCCTGCCTTTAACGATAGCTATATAACGCCGTTTTATGGTATGCGCCGCGAATTGCGCCGCCAGAATATGGTGGGAAAAATTATTCTTGGCGATAACAAGCAATCCCGAAGTTTCCTTGTCCAGCCGATGCACGATTCCCGGGCGGACAGGATTGATATCAGAAAGCTGTTTGAAGCGGTGCAAAAGCGCGTTGACCATGGTATGTTCATAATTGCCCGGCGCCGGGTGCACCACAATGCCCGCAGCTTTATCAATTACCGCCAGATCATCGTCTTCATAAACGACCTTAAGCGGTATGTCTTCCGGGCCAAGAACATGCGGCTTTTTATCCTCGACAATGACCTTGAATCCCTGGCCTGTCTTTACTTTAACGTGGGATTTAAGTATCGATTGGCCCTGGGAAATCACTTTTCCCTGTGTGATCAATTCCTTGATGAAGGTGCGGGAGTATCCGAGCTTTTGCGAATTAAAGAAATCCGTAAGAAAAATATCCAGCCGTGCCCCGGATTGTTCCGCGGAAACCTCAAGCAGATATTCTTTCATGGCTTTTTTCTTCGCTTAATATTGATAAAACCGATTATTGAAAACAAGACCAGCCCGAAGCTAAGGAGCTGAAAAAGGGTTAGTCCAAAGAAGACCGGCAGGCTATCAGCGCGCCAGAATTCAACCATGAATCTTTTGCAGCCGTAGAAAAACAGATAGGCAAAGAAAATCTGTCCGGTTTTATGTGGACGATCCTGAAGCAGACGAAGAATGACAAAAATAACCAGCAGCAGCAAAGAAGAAAACAACTGCGTAGGAATAAGCACGGCCTGCTGTGCCGGAAAATAAATTCCGGCTGCGGATTCCCTGCCGAAACAGCAACCGTTTAATAAACAACCGATCCTGCCGATAGCCTGGGCTAAAGCTACAAAAGGGACGATTAAATCCAGCGTCTTATATATAGGTATCTTCTTAATCTTTAGATACAAGATGCCGCTTAAGGCGCCGCCGATAAGCCCTCCGAACCAGGCGAGCCCTCCGTGAGAAAGCATAAAAATCTCTATAGGATGGGCCAGGTATTCCCTGAGATTATCGAGGACGTAGAAAATGCGCGCCCCGATTACTCCACAGACAAAAACCAGAAAAGCAAAGTTAAACAGGATATCCGGATCCATCCCTTCCCGTTTTGCCTCAAGACAGGCAAGCCAGGAAGCAACCACAAAGGCAAAAACCAACATCAGGCCGTAGGAGTATACGGTAAACGGACCAAACCTGCAAATTTCCGGATGCATAGCGTGAAACCCCCTTGCCTAAAGATTAAGGTTCCTTCCCTTTTGCAGAAAGCAAACACCATTCCATCTATTAGGAATGGGTGCGAAGCAAAAATGCAATTCCGCAAGTATTTATCCTCGGACTAGCCGCCCTGAACGCCGTAGGCGCTCGAGGCGGTTAGGCCTGGGGATTTTTGCGGAGGGGATTAAACCTTCTTAAATAAAATGGTGTATCCTAACAGAATCGCGCCAATGGTTATCGCGATATCGGCCACATTAAAAACCGGCCAGATGCGAAAATCCAGGAAATCAATGACATAACCGAGAAATAGCCGGTCGATCAGATTGCCCAGCGCGCCTGCCAAAATAAGGCTAAGCGAAACACTGTAGCCCCTGCTGTGTTTTGTATTCTTAAGTTCGAAATAGATCAGAAAAATCGCGAAAAGTGATGTGACGATGAATAGCGGAAGCTGGTTCTTGAGTATCCCGAATGCCGCCCCCTTATTCTGGACCAGCGTGAAATGAAAGACCCCTTTTATAACCGGGACCGTCTGGTTGAGGGCTAATTGTTTTGTGACGATAAGCTTGGTGAGGCGGTCTAGCGCAATGATCAGTACTACGATAAAAAAGATCATCCTTACGAGAGCTCTATTATCTCTTCTTCTCTCTTTTTTCCTGGCACTTCACGCAAAGCCTGGCGTTAGGTAGCGCCTTAATCCTGGTTTTAGCAATAAGCAGCTTGCAGTCTTCGCAGATCCCAAAAATCCCCTCTTCTATTTTCTTCAGGGCATCATCCATCTCATAAAGAAGCTTACGCTCATTCGCTGCAAGAACCAGGGAAAACTCCCTATCATAGGTATCTGTAGCCACATCAGCCATATGATAAGTGTATCCGGAAATGTCTCCCGAAGCCTCCTTCTGGGATTTTTTAAGCGTATCCTCGGAGATATGCTTAATCTCGTCAAGGATCTCTTGCTTGCGCTTTAAAACCAGTTTCTTGAAATCTGCCAATTCCTTCTTATTGAATTT
>CAYGZJ010000096.1:0-5387 GCA_964354335.1 uncultured Planctomycetales bacterium
AACATCGCGCACAGGTAGGCGACTATAGTCATAAGTCCGAAGATCGGTGAAACCTGATAAAACACGGCAGCGAAGATAAGCGTAAAAGGCAGGCCGATAAAAATCGGCCAGGGCAAATTCCACAGATAGAAAAAAAAGGGGATGAAAATAAACAGAAAAGGCTCTGGCGGATGGGTTTTTTGTTTTAACTTAACCCCTGCCAATGAGTCCATCTGTGTCTTTGCGTCCGCGGCGATTATGCTGGCGATTTTAGCGGTTCCGGAATAAAGCCCGCCGGAGTAATCTCCTGCCTTAAAGCTCGCAACCATATAATTGCGCCCGATTTCTCCGCAGAGGCCGTCCGGTAAGATTCCTTCTGTGCCGTAACCAGTCTCAATCCTCCAGCGGCGTTCTTTTATCGCCAAGAGGACTATAACTCCGTTATCTTTTCCTTTCTTTCCGGGTTTCCAGGTATCAAAGAGCATCCGCGCGTATTCCTGCTCGCCATACGGGGATATCGAGTTAACGGTGACTACAAAAATCTCTGCTGAAGTTTTCTGCTCAAGTTCCTCGATTAAACGCGTAAGTTTTTCTTTATCGGAACTAGTTATAACGCCTGCGAAATCATTTACCCAGCCCGTAGGTTGAGGAATATTCGCGGCTATGACTAAGAACGGTGTCGCCAGCAGGAAGAGTAGGAGCCAGATCTTACGCATAGAATTATAACCTATCGACAATAGCAGTTATTTTATCGACTTCTTTATAGAAATCCAGGAATAATGGCTCTACGTCCTGATTGCGCAATGCGATAGACTTATTTTTAGCGGCTAATGCTCGCTCCCAAACCTGTGCGTTGATTTGAAATTCCTGCGCAAGCTCTTTTATGATCTGTTCTTTTTTATAGGCCGGCGCTCTTCCTTCCAGACGCAGAAGATTGCGGGAAATATGTAAAACTGATGTGAGCGCTTTAAAAAGTATTTCCCGCAGCGCTGCCTTGTTTTTATGTAAGGCCAGATACGCGTTACGTAATCCCAGCAACTTAATCTTTAGCTCCTGCTCGCACTGAAAACGCAGGTTCCGGGTATCTATACTGATACCGCTTAGAACATCTTTGCCAAAGAGTACGGAGTAGTTTTCTTTCATATCCAGAAATTCTATCGGGAAGATGTCGTTTGAAGTCGTGATATATTGTTCTGTAAGGAATATGGGATGAAACTTAGAGAACTTCCTGATAAGCCCGGCAGCAATCTTTAGGGTCAATAAATCCGTGTTTTTTAACACCACAAGAAGGTTCAGGTTGGAGCGCTTGTCGACAAATTCACCGCTTGCCGCGCTGCCGTACAAGATAACCGACACAACATCTTCATGGTAAAGATCTTTTAACTTCTCAATAAAATCCTGGATCTTGTTTTTTAAGTTTCCGGGAAGATTCAGTTCTTTCATTTATCCCCTTTCGCAAAAATCCTCAGTCATGCCTCCTGCGGCGGCAAGTCCGTGGATGAATGCTCTTACGAAATTATAATTTTTGCTTCGGGGAGGGAACCTTGATATCATCAAGGGGGTTCCACCCACCCATGGTTTTGATCAGCTCTTTTATCAAAGCTGTTTTGCTGCGAAGCGCTTTGCTTACGCAGTGCCTACGGTATACATATGCGGTATAATTTCCCCCTTTGCATGCGTTTGCTACGACAATGTCAGCGCCTGACTTTTTCATAAGCTTACCGGCTTCGCTTAAGAGACGAGACTTGGTTGATTTCGGCTCAAGCTTAAAACCTACGAGTTTTGTTTCCGGGTCGATCTTCTTGACCGTTTCAATAAGCTTAGGCGTGGCCACCAGATCAAGCTTAAGATTATTCCTATCAGAAGAAAGTTTTTGCTTATAAACTTTGCTTGGGCGATAATCAGAGACTGCCGCTGTGTGGATCACGAATTCATATGAAGACCGGCGCAGTTCTCGCTCAAGCAGTAATTTTAAATCTTCAAAGAAGCTAAACCGAATCACTTTGATCTTTTCAGGCAGGCAACAGGCGTTGACCGGGCCGAGGAGTAAAGTGACCCTTGCCCCCCGCTGCCGCAAAGCATCCGCTAGCCTTAAGCCGGTTTCCCCTGTAGCGACATTACTGATCACCCTGACGCTATCCAGCGCTACCCAGGTCGGTCCGGCTGTGATCAAGATGCGCTTATTCTTAAAAGATCGGTTAATCTTAATAGCCAATTTCTTTTAAAATCGCCTTAAGCGTAGGTTTGACTAGCTTAGGCTCTTTTACCGTCTTAATAGCCCGGTCCGGATCTTTTAAGCCGTGGCCGGTCAGAATGCAGGTTATTTTCATGCGCCGCTTATTACGGAAAGCTTTTTTAAAGTATCCTTGCTTGGCTAATTTTAGCAGCCCGGCAATGGATGCGCAGGAAGCCGGCTCCGCAAAAACCCCTTCCTTCTGTGCCAGTATTTGATAGGCATATAAGATCTCTTTATCTGAAACCATATCTATCAGGCCACCGGATTCATCACGCGCTTGCTCAGCTGATCTCCAGCTTGCGGGATTGCCGATGCGTATGGCGGTGGCGATAGTTTCGGGATTCTTGATCGGATACCCGCGCACAATAGGAGCTGACCCTTCAGCTTGAAACCCGAGCATCTTAGGCAGGTTCGTTATTTTTCCCACCCTCTTGTATTCTTTGTATCCTTTCCAATACGCGCTGATGTTTCCCGCGTTTCCTACCGGCATCACCTGAAAATCAGGCGCCCCCATTAATGAGTCGCAAATCTCAAAACTTGCGGTCTTCTGCCCCTCGATGCGGAAAGGATTCAGTGAATTTACCAGGGTGATCGGATAAACTTTAGTGATTTCTTTGGCCAGCTCAAGGGCGGCATCAAAATTGCCCTCAACCGCTAAAACTACCGCTCCGTGGATAAGGGCCTGGCTCAATTTACCCAGAGCGATCGCGCCGCTGGGGATAAGGACGATGCATTTTATTCCGGCTTTTGCCGAATAGGCAGCCGCGGACGCTGAGGTGTTGCCCGTTGAGGCGCACATCACAGCCTTAGAGCCTTCTTCGCAGGCCTTAGAAATCGCCATGGTCATACCTCTGTCTTTGAATGACCCTGTCGGATTCAATCCTTCATACTTAAGGTACACCTCGATATTCTTCCCGATCAGTCCGCTTAAATAGCAGGCAAAAATCAAAGGGGTGTTGCCTTCGTTCAGGCTGACAATGGGGGTCTTGCCGGTCACCGGAAGATATTTTTTATATTTTTGGATGATCCCGCCGTAAATCAAAATTCCTCCATCCTGATGGCAACTGATTTTTCTTTGATCGCATCAAGCCGGTCTATCGTGGTAAGGGCGCTGCGCAGATCTTTTTCTTTGGTTTCGTGGATCACCATTACTATGGGGACCACGTGTGACTTGCTGCGCTCTTTTTGCGTGACCGATGCTATGCTTATGCCGAATTTAGCCAGTATCCCCGATATCTTGGCAAGGACTCCCGGCTTATCAAGAGCCAGAAAGCGGATATAGTAGCGGCTTGCGTACTCTTCACTCTTGCATAATTTCTTAATCGTCTTATCTTCAGTTACGTTTAGTGTCGGCCTAAATAGCCCTGCCTTGATATCCTGTGTTAGATCAATAAGGTCCGAAACAACGGCAGAGGCAGCGCACATCTGCCCTGCGCCCGGGCCGTAAAAAAGCAGGTCGCCGGCATAATCGCTTGATACGTAGATCGCATTAAAGATACTGTTGACCGAAGCAAGCAAATGGGTCTTTGGAATAAGGGTCGGATGGACCCGTACCTCAAGCCCCTCCTTTTCCCTTTTCGCAATAGCCAGAAGTTTGACTTCAAAACCAAGTTCTTTGGCGTAATTTACGTCTGAAAGGGATATCTGCGAGATGCCTTCAACGTGGATATCTTCCGGCTTTACGAATTTACCGAAAGCCAGATACGTAAGCAGTACAAGTTTATGAGCGGAATCCAGCCCTTCAATATCTAAAGTGGCGTCTTTCTCGGCAAATCCAAGACGTTTTGCCTCTGCGAGGGCAACGCCAAAATCGCAATTTTTTCCCGACATCTGCGAAAGAACGAAGTTTGAAGTCCCGTTTACTATCCCATAAATGCTATTGAAAGAATTAGCCACCAGTCCTTCGCGCAGACTCTTGATGATCGGTATTCCCGCGCCGACTGAAGCCTCAAAATAGATGCTCTTTCCTTTGTCTTTTGCCAGGGCAAAAAGCTCTTTTCCTTCCTGTGCCAGAAGCGCCTTGTTGGCAGTGACAATATTTTTCCCTTTACGAAGACCATCGATGATAAATTCCTTTGCCGGATGTATCCCCCCCATCAGCTCAATAAGAATATCGATCTGCGGATCATCTATTATCTCATTGGCACTGCGGGTGAGAAGCTCTTTATCGACAGTAACGTTACGTTTGGAGGTGATGTCTTTGTCACAGATCTTCTTGATATTGATCTCAAGTCCGATTTTCTCAGCCAAAAAGGCTTTCTTCTCGCGCAAGATCCTGACAACGCCTGAGCCGACATTGCCGAAACCAATGATTCCGACGTTGATCTTCCTCATGCCTTGGCGTCCTTTCTCATGTAATAATCAACGGTGCTGCCGATTACTTTCCGATGATTCTCGTCAATCGCAAGAAACATGATCCGCGTGTCATAGATAAGGTTTTTGGTGATTTCCTTTGACTCCAGGACCTTTCCGATAAGCATGATCGGGTTAGGGTCAAAAGGGAGCCTGATCTCCAGGGCAAGATGCGTGCCTAAAGCAAATGACCTGTTGGTCGTCAGAAGCATCCCTCCTAAGCTTAAGTTTTTTGTCTGGGTTATATCGCGTTTGTCATTTTCTTCGAGTATGCGGTAGGAAACTATAAAGCGGCCGCCTGCCCGGGGGTTTTTTCTCTTTTCGGATCCTTGGAAAGCCATCAGGCACCTCCTGTTTTTTTCAAAAACCATAAGACATACTGTTTGATCAGGTCTATTGTTTCTTGCTCCAAACCGAAGAATTCAATGCGTAAAGAGCGGGTAGAGGCGACTGAATCTCCGCGTTTAGTTTTTACTTCCTGCGAATCCAGGATTCTTCCCTGCAGGCGTATCCAGTCAAACGGCTTAAAAGGGATCTTTATCAGAAAATACAATGTATGGCCGACCGGATAATTTTGTTTGGTATGTATACGCATACCCAGATCGCTGATGTTCTTGATCATCGTGGAGTCCCAGTCATTCTGATTCATCTGGGGATCAGTGGTGTATAAGACCACCATAGACTTATCGATGCGCGGAGATTTTCTGTGCTCTTCTGACATATTTCCCCTTTTATTTTAAATTGGTCGGGGCGGACAGACTTGAACTGTCGACCTCTTGAACCCCATTCAAGCGCTCTAGCCAAACTGAGCCACGCCCCG